>JASHUE010000568.1:0-11459 GCA_030040195.1 Streptosporangiaceae bacterium
CATGCGCCGGCGAGCAGCGGGAGCGCTACCTGCTGCCGTGCATCCGCGGCGAGCGGCACGACTGCGTGGCGATGACCGAGCCCGAGGCCGGCTCCGATGTCCGGTCGATGTCGACCACGGCCAAGCGCGACTGCGGCGACTACATCGTCAACGGGACCAAGCACTTCATCTCGCACGCCGACGTGGCGGACTTCGTCATCCTGTTCGCCGCGACCGGGTCGCAGGAGTCCAGCCGCGGGCCGCGCAAGCTGATCACGACGCTGCTGGTTGACCGCGACACGCCCGGCCTGACCATCCGCCGCGGACCCGGCTGCGTGTCCAACCGCGGCTACCACCAGTGCGAGCTGACGTTCACCGACTGCAGGGTGCCGGAGTCGGCCAGGCTCGGCGAGGAGGGGCGCGGCCTTGAGCTGATGAGCCAGTGGCTCGGCGCGAGCAGGCTCACCGTCGCGGCCACCAGCGTCGGCCGGGCCCGCCGGGTGCTTGAGGCGGCGACCCAGTGGGCGGCAGGCCGCCGCCAGTTCGGCCAGCCGGTCGGCAGGTTCCAGGGTGTCGGATTCCAGCTCGCCGACATGGCGACCGAGCTTGAGGCGGCCGAGCTGCTCACCCTGCGCGCCGCGGCGCGGCTCGACCGCGGCGTGATGACCGACGCCGACGCGGCGATGGCGAAGGTCTTCGCGTCCGAGATGCTCGGGCGGGTGACGGACCGGGCCGTGCAGATATTCGGGGGCATGGGACTGATGAGCGAGCTGCCGGTCGAGCGGTGGTGGCGGGACGCCCGGGTGGAGCGGATCTGGGATGGGACGAGCGAGATCCAGCGGCACATCATCGCCAGGTCGCTGCTGCGGCCATACGGAGCCTGACGTGCCAGGCCCGCCGGTGCGAACCGAGGTGACCGGCCAGACGCTGGTGATCACCATCGATAGGCCGCCGGCAAACGCGATTGACGTGCCGACGAGCCTGGCGCTGTACGACGCGTTCGACCGGCTGCACCGCGAACCTGACCTGCGGGTCGGCATCGTGACCGGGGCGGGCGGGCGGTTCTTCTGCGCAGGCTGGGACCTGAAGGCGGCCGCCGCCGGGGAGAGCATCGAGGCCGGCCACGGGCCAGGCGGGTTCGCCGGCCTGACCGAGTTCTTCGACCTCGGCAAGCCGGTGATCGCGGCGGTCAACGGGCTCGCCTTCGGCGGCGGCTTCGAGCTGGCGCTGGCCGCCGATCTGACCGTGGCGGCCGAGCATGCTGAGTTCGCGCTCACCGAGGTGCTGCTGGGGCTGGTCGCCGACGCGGGCGGGGTGCTGCGGCTGCCGGCCAGGCTGCCGCTCCCGATCGCGCTGGAGTACCTGCTGACCGGGCGCCGGCTGGACGCCGCGCAAGCCCAGCGCTGGGGCCTGGTCAACCAGGTCGTCCCGGCCGCGGACCTGATGACGGCCGCGGGCGAGCTTGCCGAGGCGATCTGCCTGGCGGCGCCGCTGGCCGTGACCGCGGTGCTGGAGATCGTCCGCAAGACCGCGGTCACCGACGTGCGCCGCGGGTTCGAGATCCTGCGCGGCGGTGACCTGCCCGCGTACCGGGCGATGCTCGCCTCCGACGACGCCCGTGAGGGACCGCGCGCGTTCGCGGCGGGTCGGCGGCCGGTCTGGCGGGGTCAGTGAGCCCGGAGGCGGCACCGGGCGGCGGGGTGAGTCCGGCGGCGCGGCAGCCCGTTCCCCTCGATACCGGGAGCCGGATCGTGCCGGGCGACTGGATCGACTACATCGGCCACATGATGGACGCCTATTATTTCGTGGCGTTCACCGAGGCGACCGAGGCGCTGCTTGACCACCTCGGGCTGGGCGCCGGGTACCGCGAGCGGGCCAACTGCGGCATGTACACGGTGGAGAGCCACCTGTGCTTCCGCGCCAGCGTGCGGGCCGGCGCGACGCTCAGCTATTCCTCGCAACTGCTCGGCTACGACGCCAAGCGGTTGCACGTGTTCCACCGGATGACGCTGGCGGATTCCGGCCTGGAGGTCGCGACGAACGAGCTGATGTTCCTGCACGTTGACCTGGCCACCGAGCGGGTGACGGCCATGCCACCCGACCGGGTCCGCGCGGCGCTCGACCTCGCGGCCGAGCACGCGGCGCTGCCGGTGCCCCCGGCTGCCGGCCGCCGGGTCACCATGAGCCGGTCGGCCTGAGCCGGCGTGAGCGCTCGGTCCCGGTCGGGCTGGGATGTGAGCCAGGGCTGACGTTGTTCCACCTTCGCTCGCCGATCGGCGCGGAAGGTAGGGCGACGATGCCCGGCCGGGAGTGTGCTGGCGCCGGGCTGTGCCTGGCTGAGCATGGTGAGCAGGAGTGCCTCGGCCGCTGTTGTCCGCGGAGGTCTGGCCAGCGGGCTGGGAGGTGCTGGAGCTCAACCCGGGGCATGTTTGTGAGCAGCGCAGGGTGATGGGCCGGCGTCGCACGAAGACCGACACGATCGACCCGGTTGCCGGACGTGCTCGGGACGAAGGCCGGACGTCTCGTCGCAACGGAGTTCGCTGACCCGCGGCGGCTCGCCGCTCTGGGGTCGGCGCGTTTGATCCGGTTCGCCGCCACTCGTGGTTTGCAGATCCGGCAGCCCACAGCGGACAAGCTTCTCGTCGCGGCCCGCGACCTTTGCCGATGGCGGATTCGGCAGTTGCGGGGAAGGTCCTGGCCGCCGACCTGGCGCTGCTGGCCGACCTCGACGGCAGATTGAGGCGGCCGCCGGCGAACTTGGCCACCTGGTGGCGGCGAGCCCGTTCGAGACCCTCACCACGGTCCCGGGCCGGGACCCGGTTCGGTCGGGAACTACGCCGGAGCCCTTGGTGACCCGAGCCGGTTCCCCGGTCCTGAGCAGATCTACCGGAGTGCCGGGCTGAATCCGGGCCAGTACGCGTCCGCGGGGAAGCACCGCGACGCCAAGATCAGCCGGGACGGCGCCGGGCTGCGCCGCGCGCTGATCGACCTGGGCCTGGGCCTGTGGCTGAGCGATCCGGGCGCGAAGCAGATCCCGCTGATCTGCTGTCACAGGTGCTCGGCCAGGAAGGCCGTGACGGCCTCGACGGCCTGGGTGACATACGGCTCGGCGTCCGACAGGTCGATGTGCAGCCTGGCGTCCAGCCAGACGATGCGTTTCGGCTCGCCCATCCGCTCATGGCCTCGCGCGCGCCCGGCCCCGTCCGACCCGGCTCAGCGCGGCGACGTCACGGAAGGCCCAGGACCGGGTCGCGTGGGCCGGGCGTCCCGCAGGCCTTCTGACACATCCCCGTGACTCAGCAAGGAGGCTCAATGAGACTGGTCATATTCGGTGCCAGCGGCGGCACCGGTCGGCTTCTGGTCGGCAAGGCGCTCGCGGCCGGCCATGACGTCGTCGCCTATTCCCGTAACCTGGACAAGCTCCCGGACAGCCACGAACGCTTGCAGGTAGTCGCAGGACAAGTTGTCGGACTCCGCCGCGATCAGGGCCGCCGTCCGCGGCGCCGACGCCGTGGTCGCCGTCTTGTCCCGGCCGGTGTTCGGCGGGTCGCAAGACCTGCCGATCGCTTCAGGCACCCGCACGATCGTGGCCGCGATGCAGGACCAGCACGTCCGCCGGCTTGTCTACTCCTGGGCACCCAGCATCGCCGTGCCCCGGCACACCTGGAACCGCACTTTCGCTGTGGTCTTCGGCCTCGTCAAGGCACTGCCGAACACGCGGGCATTCATCGCGGAGTCGGCCGGCGCGGGCGACGCGGTCCGGTCCTCGGACCTGGACTGGACGATCGTCACGGTGGCCCGTCCCGTGGACAAGCCAGCGGCGGGCAGGCTCAAGGTCCGGACCGATGCCGGGCAGGGCGACAAGGTCGGCATGAGCGCAACCTCACGCGACCTGGCCGGCTTCCCGCTCCAGCAGGCTGCCGGGACCCGCTACGTTCAACAATCCGTCCTGGTCAGCAACTAGAGCTACCGCCCGCGCTGGGTCTGGTACTCGGCGTCGGTGACGCGGGGCCCCCAGCGGGGCGCGCCTTCGGTGATGGACAGGTGCGTCATGAAGTGGTCGGGGCTGGCGCCGTGCCAGTGCTCTTCGCCGTCAGGTGCGAAGACGACGTCGCCGGGATTGAGCTCGGTGATCTGCTGCCCGCGGACCTGGACCAGGCCACGGCCTTCGGTGACGTACAGGGTTTGCCCGCCGTCGTGCGAATGCCAGGCGCTGCGAGCTCCGGGTGCGAAGCGGACCGCTGCGACGTTCAGCTGCGAGGGCGGCAGCCCCCGCGTGATGGGGTCAATCCAGACGTCTCCGGTGAAGGTCTCGGCAGGTCCCTTCGCCGTGGGTGCCTTGCGGGAGATCTCCATATGCTCCTCCTGTTCGATGGCCGGGATTGCCGGCATCCTTGCACGACCTGTCAGCGCGAAGATGGCGCCAGTTCGCCGAGGAAGTACGACGCGGTGACGCCGCCGTCCATCAGGAAGTCGCTCCCGGTGATGAACGCTCCGTCGGGGCTCATGAGGAGCGCGCCGACGGTGCCGACCTCGTCGGGCGTCCCGGCGCGCCTGGCCGGGGACAGCTCGAGCATGCACGCAGCGAGGAGCTGGAGAGCGGGCAGTGCCGGCCGCGGTGCTGCTGCCTTCCGACCTGCGGTCCCTGGAGGCCATCCATCTGGCCACCGCCCGCAGGCTAGGCTCAGACCTGGGGGCAATAATCACCTACGACGAGCGGATGGCCGAGGCGGCCATGCACCTCGGTTACCGCGTCGCGGCGCCGCGATAAATCGCGGGCGCTCCTGCGTGACTCGCCCGCTGGCCTACGGCGAGTGGCGTCGCGGGCGGCAACGCGGCCGCGACGCTCCGGGAAGAGGGATTCCTCGGGCCGGTGAATGATTCCCGTCAGTTCCCGACAGCCTGCTGAGTTGGCGATGATCTCCCTAACCGTCAGGGTGGTGTCTCCGATCGGTCGAGAGGCCTGGGGATGGGCGGAGGATCCACCGCCTGTAGTACTGGCTCCGATGACGGCAGCGAGCCAATCAGCACTCTGGGTTGTGTGCCCGTCATGGGCTCCACCGACAACGGGACAAGCAAGCGGGATTCGCTGACAAGTGCCGGGCTGCGGCCGCTAGCGGTGCCCGTTGACTGCGTTTATCGTCAGGCGGCCTTTTGTCATGGTGCCAATACGCTGAGCGTGGCGGGCTACTCGCGTGTCGTGGGTCACGATCACCAGGGTGAGGTTCAAGCTGCGCCACAACTTCTCGAGAAGCGTGACGATTTCGTCGCTGGTGTGTTCGTCCAGGCTGCCTGTCGGCTCGTCTGCCAGCACGACGCTCGGCTCTTTGACCAGGGCGCGAGCGATCGCCACCCGCTGTTGCTGCCCGCCGGACAGCTCGGATGGCAGGTGGCGGGCGCGGTCTGCCAGACCTACGTTCTCCAGCGCGCTCGACACACGTCGGCGCCTTTCTGACGCTCTGATGCCGAGCGGGATCAGGGCTGCTTCCACGTTGCCGGCTGCCGACAGCGTCCGGACCAGGTTGAAGGTCTGGAAGATGAAGCCGATGGACTTGGCCCGCATCCTCGTTAGGTGCGCCTCGCGCATCTGTGCGATGTCCTCGCCGCCAAAGAGCACGGCCCCAGAATCAGGCCGGTCTAGGCCGCCAAGGATCTGCAGCAGCGTGGTCTTGCCGTGGCCGGTCCGGCCCTGCACAGCCAGCCAGTCTCCGGCGGGAATCACCAGGTTCAGGTCGCGCACCGCGTTGATCGTACGGCGTCCCTTGTAAAAGGTCTTGGTGACGCCCGTCAGCGTATACAGCGGAGCTGGTGCCTCCGGGTCACGTAGCCCGCCGACGGCCATGGTCTCGCCAGTCATTCGGCGCTCGCCAGGGCCACTGCCGGCCGCAGCCGACTGATCTGCCAGCCGCCCACCGAGCCGGCGAGCAGGGCTCCGGCAACGGCCAGCACAATGGCTAGCACGATAGTTCCGACCGTGACCGGAGCGGTGAATGGTAGGTGCACTGTGTGACTGGCGGTCGGATTGGCGACGGTTTGCACCGAGCCGCCGAGCGTAGCCCTGAAGAAGCCGCCGCCCGCGCCGAGCGAGCCGCCGAAGCCACCTTTGCCACTGTTGCCTGTCTGGACGATTGCTGACAGGCTCGGCGCAGACTTGGCGGCCGCGTACGCTCCGCCCATTCCTAGTGCGATCCCGCTGGCAGCGCCGACGATGCCCGTGGCGATGGTCTCCCCCATGAGCTGAGCGCTGATCCTGCGGCTGCGCCATCCAAGTGCCTTGAGCGTCCCGAACTCGCGGCCCCGGCGCGCAACCGCGGCCAGCGTCAGCAGGCTCGCGACTGCGAACGCCATCAGCAGGACCAGCACAGCCAACCACGTTCCCAGCCTGCTCGCCAGTTCTCCGGTCGTCTTCAGGGACCCGGTTACGCCTCGGGCCAGGGTGGCCGAGTTGTTGACGGTGGCTGACGGCAGCTTGCGGGAGATCTCGCTGGTCACCGTATCCACGGCGGCAGCAGTGGCGGCCTGGACATAGACCGTATCTACTTCTCCCGCCAGCTTGGACAGCGCCTGGGCGCGGCTAAGCGGAATATAGAGGTCCGGCGGATTGCTGGCTTGGGCCTGGCGGACCAGTCCGATGACAGTGAACGGCTCTCCTGTGATGTCGACCGTTGAGCCCACCCTGATGTGGTGGGACGCGGCATAGGCTGAGTCCACGACGGTGACGTGACCGTCTGCCTGCGTTGCGGCAAACGCTTTGCCTGTGATCACCTGCGCCGCCGCAAACGGCCCGAGTCCCAGGTGGCGAACGTCCACGCCTACAACGATGATCTGAACCGGCGGCTGGAAGCTTGTCGGCGGGGGCGCATTGGCGGCAGGGATAGTCGACTTGATCTCGGTCAGGATCAGCGCGCCAGCCGCGGCGGCCACGTGCGGGAGCCCAGAGATGGTTCTCACCGACGACGCCTTCAGCGTGCCCAGTGTCGTATCAGTGAGAGTGTCGAGTTGCTGCCCCTGCTGCTCTGGGGTGATCTGCTTGAAGCCGGTTGGCGTGTACGGCGTCGTGACCGATATGTCAGTTCCAACCCCGTAGAGCGACGCCAGTACCTTTCCTTGCGCGCTGCGAACACCTGCGGACAGCGCGGTCACGGTGATCACGAAGCCGATACCCATGGCCAGGCCCGTGGCCATCACGATGGCCTGGCGCTTCCTGCTCCGCAACTCCCCGAGCAGGTACGAAAGAAAGAACATGGAAAGAACCTCCGGCGATTTCCTGGCGCGGACGCGCTCGGGAATTGGTTAGTTAGATCGAGACAGTGCCGAGACCAAGCTGAGTCAGCGCGGCCGCCACATCCGCATCGCCCGTGTCGGCGCGCTTGCGCATCTCTTCGTGGAGGGCGACCAGGGCAGACAAGTACTGGGCGTGGGTAAAGCCGCGCGCGCCAGCTGCCCCCCGGAACCGATGCGCGACCGCAGCCGGGACCCGGCGCAGCATGATGTCCTCGTGCTCGCGACCTCCCGGACCCTCGGGATCCGTCGCCGCCCAGAAGACGACATCCTTCCCTGGTGGCAGCGAAGGTGGCCCCGGAAAAGGCACTCGGAACGCCTCCTCGCCTGCTTCGGCAGGACCAGGCGCATCCTTGCTGTCGGGCATCGCGTATCACCTATTTCGTCAACGCTATCTTGATAGCGGACGCATACATTGTCAATCATCTGCGTCCAGCGGTGCTCTGACACCAGGTCGTCATCAACCATGGCCACGCGGGTCTTGCTGGTGCCTGTGGTGATGTACGGCGCAGCGGCGGTCTCGGAGTCGGACATGCTCAGGCCCATCAGCCGGAGCACTTCGCGCTCGCGGTCGGTGATCCCGGCGAATTCCCGTGGCTGCCGGCCCGGACCGGGCTCGCTGGCAAACTGCCCGACAGGCGGCGGGTGACGCCCGGCGCGATGACGGCGTCGCCAGCCGCGACCACGCGGATTGCAGCCAGGATGTCCTGCAGTGCCATGTCCTTGACCAGGAATCCGCTCGCCCCGGCCCGCAGAACGCCGTAGACGTAGTCATCGTCGTCGAACGTGGTGAGCACTAGCACGGCGAGCGCGCGCATGGCCGACGCTGATCATCTGGGTTGCCTCGATGCCGTCCATGCCCGGCGTGCGGATGTCCATGACCACAATGTCGGCGTCGGTGTCCGTGGCCAGCCGTACCGCCTCGGCTCCGGTGCTGGCCTCCCCGGCCACGTCGATGCCGGGTGTCTGCTTGATCAGCATGCGCAGGCCCGCGCGGACCAGCGGCTGGTCGTCGCCACGGACGTTTGTCCGGGCGATGAGTTGTTAAGGCCCGAGCGCGGTAGATCGTGCGCAGGGCTGCCAAACCGCGACGCCGCTCAGCGGTACCCGGAGCAGGCCGTTCGACGGCAACTTGGTCGTCGACGTCTCAATCCGCACAGCATCGGCCTCGCCGACTCCTCGGTGAAGGCGGCCGGCTGGCGAAGTGCGCGGCGCCTGTACGCCGATAGTGACCCGCTGGTAGAGCGTTGAGGTCAAGGGCCGCGACCAGTGTTCTCAGGGTCGGGCGTCGAGCACCATGTTGAACCGGTTTTCAGCTGCCCGGCGGATGTGGCTGTATCCGGCTTCGGCGAGCACGGCGCGCAATTGTGCTTCGCCAGCCTGGGCGCCGAGGCCGAGGCCGACGGGCTGGGCGAGCGATGCGGGCAGGCACAGGAAGGTCGAGGCAGCGTAGTTGAGCGCTGCTGCCGGGTTGGCGAGGTTGGCGTCCAGGCTGTCGCCGGCGGTGAGCGGCTCGATGAGCATGAGCGCGCCGCCGGGTGCCAGCGCGGCGCGGGCGTAGGCGGCCGCTCCAACGGGGTCGCCAAGGTCGTGGAGGGTATCGAAGAAACAGATGAGGTCGTAGCCGTCGGCGGCATAACGGCTGGCATCGGAGACGTCGAAGCGGACTCGGTCGGCTACGCCTGCGGCAGCGGCGCGCTGCCGCGCGACGTCGATGGACTCTTGATGGGAGTCGAATCCGGTGAACCGTGACTGCGGGTACTCGCGTGCCATGAGGATGAGGGCTGCTCCGTGGCCACAGCCAATGTCGGCGACGCTGGCGCCAGCCTTGAGCCGGGCTTGCAGGCCGTCGATGGCGGGAATCCATTCGCTGATGAGGCTGCCGCGGTAGCTGACCTGCCAGAACCGCTCGGTGCTTTCGAAGATCGCCGTGTCCTGGTCGGTCCATGCGACGCCGCAGCCGGTGCGGAACGCGTCAGCGATCTTGCCGATGCTGCGGAACATCCCGGCGGGCAGCAGCGCGGCACCGGCCATCGCAGCTGGCGAGTCGTCGGTGGCGAGTACGGCAGCGTGCTCGGGCGGCAGGCTGAAGGTCCCTGTGGCGGCGTGATGGCTGATGAACCCGGCGGCGGCCTGCTGCGCGAGCCATTCGCCGACGTAGCGTTCGTGGGTTCCGGTCGCGGCGGCGAGTTCGGCGGCTGTGGCGGGGCCGGTGGCGGCGAGTGCGCGGTACAGTCCCAGCTCGTCTCCCAGCACCACCATCGCGGTGGTGGCCGCGCCGGTCACCGCAACGGCAACCTGGTGCGCGAATGCGCCGATCTTTTCGGTGTCCAGATTCATCGAGGCCTCCTCTGCCAGATGTGGTCGTTTGGTTACCGGCATGAGCCTGGCAGGCTGCGGTTTCACGAGGCTTTCACTGTTCGCGCACGACGTGCTTGGGCCACAATCGGTGGGGTGAGCGGCTCCGCGCTGACCTTCGGCGTGCTCGGTGCCCTGCAGGTTTGCCGCGACGGCGAGCCGGTCGGTCTGCCGCGCGGACGCCGCCGTGCCGTGCTGGCGGCGCTGCTGGTACGTGCGGGCCGGCCCGTCCCTGCGGATGCGCTCATCGACGTGGCCTGGCCCAGTGTGCCACCGGCTGACCCAGGGTCGGCGCTGCACACGGTGGTGTCCCGGCTGCGCGCGGTGCTGGGCGACGACGTTCTGCGCACCGGGCCGGCCGGGTACTTGCTCGCAGTGCAGCCGGGCGCGCTCGATGCGGACATGTTCGAAGCCCTGCGGGGGTGGGCAGCCGAGGCCGGTGGCGGCCGGGCGGTGGCGCTGCTTGACCAGGGGCTCGACCTGTGGCGCGGTCCTGCGTACGCCGAGTTCGCCGACCGTGACTTTGCCCGGCCTGAGGCGGTCCGGCTAGACGAGCTTCGGCTGGTCACGGTCGAGGATGTCGCGGAGCGGTGCCTGCAACTGGGCATGGTGGACCGGGTGGTCACGAGTCTAGAGGCGCTCATTGCCGGACATCCGCTGCGGGAACGAGCTCGCGGGCTGCTGATGACCGCGCTGTATCACGCGGGCCAGCCCAGCCGCGCGCTTGAGCACTACCGCGAGTACCAGGAGCTGCTCGTAAACGAGCTCGGCCTAGATCCGGCACCAGTACTTCAGGATCTGCAGAACCGGATCCTCGGGCACCGGATGACCGCCGTACTGCGGTCCGTCGTGGCGCCGCCTAAGTGGCTCGCGACACCAACGGCCTACGTCGGCCGCGAGGACGACACCCGCGCCTTGTTTGACGCGGTGGCCGCGCACCGGCTGGTCACCGTGACCGGTCCTGGCGGCGTCGGCAAGACCCGACTGGTCGCGGAGGCGCTCGGCAGCCTCAGCGCCAAGCTCGGTTTGTCGGCGACCGTCGTCGAGCTCGCGGCCACCGGCGCCGGGCAGGTCGATACCAAGATCACGGCCGTCTTCGGGCTGGGCGCCACCACTCCGGTCCGTGCCGCCGTCATCGAGTACCTCAGCATCTCCGCCTGCCTATTGGTCCTCGACAACTGCGAGTGTGTGCTCGATGATGTCGGTTCGCTGGTGGAGGAACTCCTGCTCCGCTGTCCCGGCATCCGGGTGCTGGCTACCAGCCGCCGCCGACTCGGGCTGGCAGGTGAGCAGGTGATGCCGCTCGAGCCACTGGCCGTTCCTGATCCCAATGCGCCGGAGCGGGCAGCACTGAGCGCGGCAGTGCGTCTCTTCGCCGACCGGGTCCGGCGGGTTCAGCCGTCGTTCGTGCTCACGGCGGAAGCGCTCGGCACTGTTGCAGCCATCTGTCGTCGGCTCGATGGCCTGCCCCTCGCGCTTGAGCTGGCAGCAACTCGCGGTGCCACACTGGGCCTGGCCGCGGTGCGGGACCGACTCGACGCCAGCCTCGACCTACTCGGCGAGGATGGGCAGCTGCGCGCAGTCGTCGACTGGTCCTACCGGCTGCTCGCCCCCGCCGAACGACAGCTGCTCAATATCTTGGCGATCTTCGGCACTGACTTCGACCTCGATGCCGCCGAGCTGGTAGCCGGCCCGGTCCTCGAAGGATCAGTCCCGCTGGCGCTGGCCAGTCTTGCCGACGCCTCGCTCGTCGCATCGCACCACGACGGCAGCCGTGCCGGTTACCGGCTGCTGATGATAGTCCGGGCGTTCGCAGCCGAGCAGCTATCCGCCGCCGGCCA
>JASHUE010000569.1:0-2589 GCA_030040195.1 Streptosporangiaceae bacterium
TAGTTGTTCACCGTGAAGGTCAGGTACGGCAGCGGACTGACCGGGAACGTGTCGGCCGGCAGCCCCTGCGCACTGGCATACAGGCCGAGCACGCGCTCGGCAACCGATCGTGCCGCCGCGATGTAGCGGAACGTCAGGTCCCGCAGGTCCGGGTCGTCCGCCGGCCACACGTTCTCGTGCGCGTAGAGGCCGAGGTACTCCTCGGGCAGGCCCGCCGCCCTGGCGTCCTCGGTGTTGTCGAACTGGCCGGCGTTAAAGCGCTCCAGCTCCAGCCGGCCGAAGTCATCGGGCCACTGCCGCCATCCCCGGTACGGGTGCCCGGTCGGGCTGGTGAGCTCGGCCTTGCGGTCCCTCGGCAGGTCAAGCAGCCGCGCGATGTGCTGGTTGAATCCGTCGATCAGGCTCTCGGGAACGCCGTGATTGATGACCTGAATGATGCCGACGGTCTCGGTCGCTTCCCTGATCGAGTCCAGCAACTCCCTCGATGGGCTAGGGGCGGTGGCGGCCGCGAGGTCGATGACCGGGATGAGTGACGTCATGGACAGGATCCTTCGCTTGCTTGTTTTTGTAGGGGAACGAGGTGGCCGACCGAGCTAAGTGTTCAGCCGCGGCACCTAAGACCACTTGGTGACCGGGCGTTCCTGCGGCACGCCGTCCACGACGATGTCGGCCTTCTCGTTGTAGAAGGCCAGCAGGTTCTCGATCTTCGGCGCCTCGGCGATGGGCGCGGGGTAGCTCCAGACGAGGTCCTCGTGCAGCTCGTCGCCGGCCCGCACCGACCAGTACACGGCCTCCCCCTTGTACGGGCAGCGGGTCCGCCGCGGACTCGGCTCCAGCAAGTCGAGCCGGACGTCAAGCTTGGGCAGGTAGTAGCGGACCGGCAGGCCGGTCTCGAACAGCAGCCTCGGCCGCCGGCTCTCCGCAACCACCACGCCGCCGACCAGGACCTGCACGTGCCGGGACGAGTTCAGCACGTCGACCCGGTGGTAGGGATCGCGCGGGTGGCGGAAGACCTCGTCGTCCTCCTCATACCAGGCGTCGGCCTGGTCCCAGTAGAACGCGACATAGTCCTTCAGCTCGGGCACCGAATCGATCGGGTCCGGATATGCCCACACCGCATTCTCATGCCGCCGGCCGCCCGCCACCACCGTGTAGTAGGAAGCGTTGCCCTTGTACGGGCAGTGCGTGCTGCGGCTGGTGGCCTCCAGCAGGTCGAACCGCACATCGCGGCGGGGAAAGTAGTAGACAGGCAGGTGCCCCTTCTCGAAGAGGTACAGCGTCCCGCTGCTGTCCGCGACCACCTCGCCGCCGAACAGCACGCGCACCCGGCGCTGGTTCGGCTCGGTCCGCACCCTCGGCGTGCTGACCGTCTCGGTGGTAACGTGCTCGGCTGCCTGCGTCATGCCTGCTCCCCTGGTGCCTGCGTCAGTAGCTGGTCGAGTGCCGCCGCCAGCGCGGCGGGCCGGGTGGCGACGACATCCGCGCCGCCACCGTCAATGGTGATGATCTGCGCGCTCGGCGCGTGCTGGTGCAAGCGCGCGAGGTCGGATCCGGTCAGCGGGCCTGCCCGGTCGCCGCCGATGAACGCGGCCGCGGTGCCGAGCGCGGCTAGTTCCTTCCACAAGGCCTCGGCTTCGTCAGCGCTGCCGTCCGGCTGCGGGGCCGCCAGATTGCCCGGATGATGACGCCAGGCCCAGGAGCCGTCCTGATCCTGGCTGAGCTCGTACAGGATCTCCCGGCGCAAGGACTGGGCGCTGTGGTCCGGGCGCCTGACCGACAGGACCGCCAGAGCCTCGGCCTGGTCAGCGAACCGCCAGGGACCCGGCCATTCCTGAGTTGTGCCGGGGAGCGGGCGGAGGAGCACGAGCCCGGGCACCAGCTGCGGATGACGGCGGCGCAGCGCGAGCGCCGTGCGGCCGCCGAGGCCGGCGCCGACGACCAGCCGCGCTCGCGGCGCGAACGACCGGATCGCCTCGGCTACGCCCGAGACAAGCTTGGCAGGCTCGTAACGCCCGTCGTGTCGCCAGTCCGAGCGCCCGTGGCCGGGCAGGTCGATCGCGACCGACGGCCGGCCGATCGCCACGGCAACGGCGTCCCAGGCGCGGGCGCTCTCGCCCAGGTCATGCAGGAACACGACATCGGGCCGCCCATCACCCCAGAACACGCCGCTGACATGGCCACCGGCGGGAACGTTGACCCATCCCCGCCGGACTTTGGGCAGAGCACGATTGCTGACGCCAGCTTCCGCTGCCGCCTGCTCGACGAGCGCGAACTCATCGCCGAGTTGCGTAAACTCCTCTGACTCAACGGACATATCCCCAGCCTCGCTCAGGTATCGTCGTCTTGTCAATTATTCTGATCAACTTTATAGGAAATAGTGGCAAGCGCCGTCAGCCGGCCGTATGCTCCTCTCACTTCTCGACCGGGGTGGCACCCTGAACATGCAGGCGAAGAATCTGGTGACCGTGGACGGTGCCACGCTGACCTGCGCCGACGTGGCGGCAGTGGCGCGCGATGGCGCCCGGGTCGCGATCGCTCCGGCCGGACGCGCGCGGGCCGCCGCGTCACACGGCGTCGCGCTCGAGGCCC
>JASHUE010000570.1:0-4375 GCA_030040195.1 Streptosporangiaceae bacterium
TTGCCGCGCATGCGCTGATAGCGCGCGATTACATCGGTGTGGGTGTAGGAGAACGCGTGCCCGAGATGCAGCGACCCGCTGGCCGTCAGCGGGGGAGTGTCGATGGCATAGACGTCGTCGCGAGCGGTGGAACGGTCAAACTTGTACTACACGAGCTTCGGCCCACCGCTGCGTCCACTTATCCTCCAGCCCGTCCAGGGCCGGCTTGCTGATGGGGTCGGCGTCGTTGCTCATGCGCGCAAGGATAGCCGGAAGGCTGGCCGGTGCGCACGTCGTATAGGGCCTCGTGCGGACAGCGCCGGCCATCTCGGCCGGCCGCGCGGACAGTAGGGTGAGGGTCCATGCGCACGCGACTGCTCGGTTCAACTGGTGTCCGCGTCAGCCCGCTTTGCATCGGCGCGATGATGTTCGGCTCGTGGGGCAATCCGGACCATGAGGAATCCATCCGGATACTCCACCGGGCGCTCGACGCGGGCATCAACTTCATTGACACGGCCGACGTCTATTCCTCGGGAGAATCCGAGCTGATCGTCGGCAAGGCGCTGTCCGGCGGCCGGAGAGAGCACGTCGTGCTGGCCACCAAGGCGCACGGACCGATGGGCGACGACGCCAACCAGCGCGGCAACTCTCGCCGCTGGCTGGTCAGGGAGTGCGAGAACAGCCTGCGCCGCCTGGGCACCGACTACATCGACCTGTACCAGATACACCGGCCGGACCCGGACACCGACATCGACGAGACGCTTGCTGCGCTGACCGACCTCATCAGGGCCGGCAAGATCTGCTACGCGGGCAGTTCCACGTTCCCGGCCGATCAGATCGTCGAGGCGCAGTGGACGGCGCAGCGCCGCGGCCGGGAGCGGTTCGTCTGCGAGCAGCCGCCCTACTCGATCCTGGTCCGCGGAATCGAGGCCGACGTGCTCCCCGCCTGCCAGCGCTACGAGATGGGCGTGATCTGCTGGGGGCCGCTGGCCAGCGGATGGCTGTCCGGCGGCTACCGCACGGACGCTGAGCTGCCGGCCAGCCGGCGGGCGCACCGCCTGCCGCACCGGTTCGACTTGAGCCTGCCCGGCAACCGCCTGAAGCTAGACGCGGCCGACCGGCTCGCCGGCCTGGCGGCCGAAGCCGGAATGTCGCTCATTCACATGGCCCTGGCCTTCGTGCTGAATCACCCGGCGATCACGTCGGCGATCGTCGGCCCGCGGACGATGGAGCACCTGGAAAGTCATCTCGGCGCGGACGAGGTGCAGCTGCCGGACGACCTGCTCGACCGGATCGATGAGGTCGTGGCGCCCGGTACGAACCTGAACCCCGCCGACCGCGGCTACGAGCCGCCCGCGCTGGCGAGTCCGGCACTGCGTCGCCGCGTCCACGCCCCGTAATGGTGGCGCTCTAGGCTGGCGCGAGCGACTCCATGATCTCCGTACCACGGGCGACCGCGGTCACCGGATCCGCATCCGGGGCGCCAATGCGCGGATCCCAGTTCAGGTCATAGAAAATCTCGGTAACCCCCTGCTCTCCGAGCCACGCCGTGTCCGCCCTGATCTGGTCGAAGCTGCCCGACAGCCTTATCCGCTGGCCATCAGGGCCGATCACCTGCTCGCCGGCCCGCACCACCCCGCGGCAGATGACCCGGACGAGGTCGGGATCCCGCCCGCAGGCCGCGGCTGACTCGCGCACGACGGCTATGAGCTCGCTGATGCGCGACAGGTCGGTCCGGCTTGAGGTCACCCAGCCGTCGGCGATCCGGCCGATTCGCTCCAGGGCCGGCCTGGCCATGCCGCCCAGCAGCACCGGCGGGCCGCCCGACTGCACCGGCGGCGGCGCCTGGGTGCCGACGGGCACCTGGTAGAACTCTCCGCTGAACTCGCTGTCCCGGCCGGCCCAGAGGGTGCGCAGCGCCTGCACATACTCGGCCGAGCGGGCACCGCGCCTGGCCATCTCCGCGCCGGTCAGCGCGAACTCTTCGGGCATCCAGCCAATGCCCAGGCCGAGCTCGAGCCGTCCGGCCGACAGCACGTCCAGCGTCGCGGCCTGCTTGGCCAGATAGCCGGGGGAGACGAATGGCATATTGATGACCGCGACGCCGAGCCTGATCCGGCTGGTCACGGCGGCAGCGAACGCGAGCGCGGCCATCGGGTCGAGCACGCTGCGGTAGACCGGCTCCAGGCCCGAGCCTGCCGGAACCAGCAGCCGCTGGAACGCCCACAAGCTGTGGTAGCCCGCGTCCTGCGCGGCGCGAGCAAACGAGGCGAGGTTTTCTGGTGTCGCCCACGCGCCGGAGACCGGCGCACCGAATCCGAGTTTCACTTGGCTCACCCTAATCCGGCCGCCGCACGGCCGCGGGCGACGGCTAGGCTGAGCGCGCCGGCGTTCAGGAGAGAAGTGGAGTTTCACCATGGAATCCGATCCGCGCGTCTGGATCGCGACGCTGCGCCGGTCGCACGAGCGGCTCGCGGGGCTGGTCGCGGCGCTGACGCCTGCGCAACTGCGCGACCAGTCCTACTGCAGTGACTGGTCGGTGGCGCAGGTGCTGTCTCACCTCGGCAGCGGCGCCGAGATCGCCCTCATGGGACTGCCTGGCGCGCTCGGCGAGGCGGAGCCGATAAGCCGGGACGCGTTCGGGCCGGTGTGGGACAGGTGGAACGCCAAGAGCCCGGAGGACCAGGCCGGCGACGCGATCGCGATCGACGAGCAGTACGTAACGGCACTGGAGCAGCTCACCGACGATCAGCTCGCGAGCATGGGGATAGAGTTCTTCGGCAGGCGGCTTGACGCCGTCGGCATCATCCGGCTGCGCCTGGGTGAGCACTCCCTGCACACCTGGGATGTCGCCGTCTATCGCGATCCGGCGGCTGTCCTCTCCGCAGACGCGGTCGCACTGCTTGTCGACAATGTTCCGGCGTTTCTCGCGCCGTGGCTCGGCAAGCCGCTGGCCGAGCCGTTCGCCGTGCGGGTCACTACTTTCGGCCCGGACCGCGATTATCTGCTCTCCAGTGGGGAGTCGGTCAGCATGACGGCCTGGCCCGGCGGCAATGAGGCGGTCGCGCAGGTCCGGATGCCGGCCGAGTCGCTTGTGCGGCTGGCCTACGGCCGGCTCGACCCCGCGCACACGCCGGCTGAGGTATCTGGCGATCCCGCTGTCCTGGATAAGCTGCGCGCGATCTTTCCGGGATTCTGACGGTTCTGCCTCCCGGGGCCGCTCAGCGCAGCGCGTCCCGCACGAGTTCGGCGGCTTCGCTGGCGCACCCCCACGACAGGGTGACGCCTGCGCCGCCGTGCCCGTAGTTGTGCACGACCGTCACGCCCTCGGGGGCTTGCACGGCCTCGAGGCGGACCTCCGGGCGCACCGGGCGCAATCCCACCCTGTGCCCGAGAACGGCTGCTCCCCGCAATGCGGGCTCGATCTCGGTGCAGGCGGCGATGATCTGCCGCGCGATTCGAGGGTCCGGCTCACGGTTCCAGTCACCTGGCTGCTCTGTACCGCCGAGGACGACGCGGTCGTGGTGGGGAAAGTAGTAGGTGAGGTGGCCACCGGGGCCGGTTCCCACGAAGAACCTGCTGATGCCCGGGTTCGCCACCACGACGGCCTGCCCGCGGACGGGAGTGAGCTGCCGGTCTGGCACGAGCTCGTGAGCACCGCACCCGGTGCAGTTGACGATTACGCGGGTGGCCGCGCCGCGGATCGCGTCGGCCAGGGTCGGATACCGAATCAGCGTTATGGCCCGTCCCCCGGCACCGAGGTACCGCTCGTACAGCCAGCTCAGGTACTCGGGCATCGTTACCAACGGCGATGAGAGCCGCCACGCGGTGAGGTAGCCGGCCGGGAGGCCGGCGGCCGGACACGCGTTCAGGTCGGCCGCGCCCGCAGCGAACTCGGGTGGCTCGGTCTCGGCCAGCCGGGATGCGGCGACGCCGGGCGCCAGCCGGACGAACGGGTGGCCGGCCGCGATGAGCTCGTGCAGGGCGGAGAGTGTCCGGGCGGCCCAGGACGCCACCCGATCGTGCGGGCCGACCAGATGCGGGCCCCAGATGGCCCCGGCTGCCAGCGATGTCGTCTGCAGCGGCGGTTCGGCCGCGTGGATGGCGACCGCCAGGCCCGCCTCGGCCAGGCAGACCGCCGTCGTCAGGCCGACGACGCCGGCGCCAATCACGGTCACATCAGGTAGGTCGCGCGGCACATATCCGACTTTATCCAGTCGCGCGCCCCAGGTCACGGCGTGAGACGCGGCGTCATGCACAACCTATCGTTGCCAACCGGACAACCATTAGGAGTCGAATAATTAGATATCGATGAAATGTGATAGCCTCGTCGTCATGCGGCCGGCCCGGATGCCCGTTGGATTGCAGCTGACCCAGGCCGCCAAGGCCATCGGGC
>JASHUE010000571.1:0-3675 GCA_030040195.1 Streptosporangiaceae bacterium
GACCCGGTGCTCGGCCCGCTGGACGTGATAGCCCAGACGGCGCTGGCGATCGGCGACGACGTGAAGGGCCTGATCGACCTGATCCGGCCGGTCCAGGCCCTCTACATCGGGGGGATGGGGGCACGCGGCCGCAACTTCTACAACAACATGGCGGTCAGGTACGGCTACGGCAAGGAAGCCGCTGCGATCCAGGACGCGTACCTGTCAGGGCGCAAGAAGGAGGCCGAGGCCCTGATCCCGCAGGAACTGCTGGAGAACGTGTCGCTGATCGGGCCGAAGTCGTACGTGGCCGAGCGGGTCGCCGCCATGAAGGAGTCAGGTGTCACGACGCTCAACGTCGCCCCGATGGGCGCCACGCACGCGGAGAGGATTGCGCTGATCGAGCAGATTCGCGACCTGGCCGCCTGACGTAGCGCCGGGCCGCGGCTGCGTTCCGGTTTCGCGGCCCATCCGGAGGGCAGGCAGCTGGTGTCTCACCTCCCAGCCGGAATCTCTGCGGCCATTCCGCTCGCGGGCTGCAAGCATGAGTACGTGAGGACCCACCTCGTTCCGATCCAAAAGCCGGGCGAAGAAGGAGCACCATGCGAGCGGGAAAGCGGTCCATGGACGGGCCCCACGTGCTGGTTGTCGGCGGCGGATTCGCCGGGCTGTCGGCGCTGGAGGTGCTCAAGCGGACCAGCGCTCGGGTCACGCTCGTTGACCGGAACGTCTACAGCACGTTTCAGCCGCTGCTGTACCAGGTGGCGACCGCGGGCCTCACCTCGTCTGACGTCGCCTACCCGCTGTGGAGCGTGACCCGCAGGACCCGCGCGCACTTCCGCAAGGGCGAGCTCGCGGCCCTGGACCTGGCCGCCCGGACGGCCCGGCTGACCGACGGGCACGAGTATCAGTGGGACTACCTGATCCTGGCCACCGGCGTCAGCGCCAACTTCTACGGTGTTGTCGGAGCGGCCGAGAACGGCCTGAGCCTGTATACCCGGCGGGATGCCATCGGCCTGCGTAACCGGCTCCTGTTCGAATTTGAGCGCCGCGCCTCCGGTGATGCGGACCCTGAGCTCGACATCACGATGGTCGGCGGCGGCCCGACCGGCGTGGAGCTGGCGGGGACGCTGGCCGAGCTGCGCAATATCGCGCTGCCCGCCGCGTGGCCGGAGGTCGACAGGAAGAAGGTCAGGATCCGGCTGATCGAGATGGCATCATCGCTGCTCACGCAGTACAAGGCGAAGGAACGGGACTACGCCAGGCAGCAGCTGGTCAACCGCGGCGTTGAGGTGCTCCTGAACACGACGATCAAGGAGATCGGCCCGGACAAGGTCGTGCTTTCCGACGGCAGTTCGCACCGCAGCGACATCACCGTGTGGACCGCAGGGATCCAGGCTCCGGACGAGGGATGGAATTCTGCGCTGCCGCGAGCCCACGCCGGCCGGATCGACGTGGGGAGCGACCTGCGGGTGGCCGGGCAGGAGCGAGTCTTCGCCGTGGGGGATGTCTCCTCCGGCGGGGAAAACCCGGTCCCGCAGCTGGCTCAGCCGGCCATCCAGCAGGGCCGCCATGCGGCCGAGCAGATCAAGCGGCTGGTGGCCGGCCAGCCGACCGAGCCGTTCAGCTACCACGACAAGGGCATCATGGCGACGATCGGCCGGCGTTCCGCCGTGGTGGAGCTCCCCAGCGGCATCCGGCTGCGCGGCACGCTGGCCTGGCTGGCCTGGCTCGGCCTGCACATGTTCTACCTGCTCGGGAACCGGAACCGCGTGGTCACCATGGTCAACCTGTCGTGGCGCTACCTGAGCTGGAGCCGTGGCGGCGGCGTGCTCGTCGGTGACGACACGCCCGAGGAGACCTGGCTGGATACCAGCGGCTGACGGCCCTACCCGCCCGGCCAGGGCTCCTCGGTCCGCGCTCTCGTGGCTGGCCGCGCTGGTGACTACAGTCATCAGGTGGCCGAAATACATGCAACTCGCCGTTCCCTCGCCCAGCAGAAGATCGCCGGAGCCGGCGCCGACGCGGCGCTGATCACGAGTCCGGCCAACGTCCGCTACGTGTCCGGACTGGTCAGCTCCAACGCGGCGGTGCTGCTGCCCGCCGAGGGCGACGGCGTGCTGGCCACCGATTCCCGGTACGCCGAGGCGGCCGAGCGGGACTGCCCGGATCTCGAGCTCGTCAGCGAGCGGCAAGTGGATGAGGCGCTGGCGAGCCTCGCGGCGCGCCGCGGATACCGCCTCCTGGCTTTCGAGGCCCAGGACCTTACCTTCGAGCGGTACACGGCGCTGGCCGCGGCCGACGGCGCCCCCGAGCTCATCCCGCTCGGCCACGTCATCGAGGAGCTTCGCATGATCAAGGACGAGGCTGAGATCGGCCTCATCGCCCGGGCCTGCGCCCTGACCTGCGAGGCCTTCGATGCGGTGCTCGGCCTGATCACGCCCGGCCAGACCGAGCGGCAGTACGCCGTCCTGCTGGAGCGCGCCATGGCGGACCTGGGTGCGGACGGCATTGCGTTCGGCTCGATCGTGGCCAGCGGCCCAAACGGCGCGATCCCGCACCACGCGCCGACCGAGCGGCCGTTCGAGACCGGCGACCTGATCACGATTGACTGCGGGGCCCGCTACCAGGGCTATCACGCAGATATGACCAGGACGGTGGTCCTGGGGGAGCCGGCGGCGTGGCAACGCGAGATCTACGAGCTGGTCGCCGCCGCGCAGCTGGCCGGGGTGGCCGCGGCCATTCCGGGCGCGGACGTCAGGGACGTCGATGCCAGCGCGCGCGACATCATCGCGGCCGAAGGCCACGGCGGCCACTTCCAGCATGGCCTGGGCCACGGCATCGGACTGGAGGTGCACGAAGCTCCGATGATGGGATACGGCCGGACAGGTAGACTGGATGACCGGGTTCCCGTCACCGTCGAGCCTGGCGTTTATCTGCCCGGCCGGGGCGGCGTCCGGATCGAAGACACCCTCGTCGTCCGGGCAGGCACTGCCGGGGCGCAGGCTGCGGCGGGGCCGGCGCAGATCCTCACCACGACCACCAAGGAACTGCTCGTCCTGTGAATCAGGCGCTGCGGTCCGCATGCATGCAGGAGAAAACCACCGTGGCCACGACAAATGACCTGAAGAACGGCATGACGCTGAGCATTGACGGCCAGCTCTGGAACGTCGTGGAGTTCCAGCACGTCAAGCCGGGCAAAGGCGGCGCTTTCGTGCGCACGAAGCTGAAGAACGTGCTGTCCGGCAAGGTCGTGGACCGTACCTTCAACGCCGGCGTCAGGGTTGAAGTCGCCAACGTCGACAAGCGGGAGATGCAGTACCTCTACCGGGAAGGCGACGATTTCGTCTTCATGGACACCACCGATTACGACCAGCCGCACATTCCCGCCTCGGTCGTCGGCGACGCCGCCAGCTACCTGCTTGAGGAACAGATGGCGACGATCGCCTTCAACGACGGCACCCCGCTGTACGTGGAGCTGCCCGCCGCCGTTGAGCTGACGGTCCAGCACACCGATCCAGGCCTCCAGGGGGACCGGTCAACCGGCGGGACCAAGCCGGCCACGCTGGAGACCGGCGCGCAGATCCAGGTGCCGCTGTTCATCACCACCGGCGAGAAGATCCGCGTCGACACCCGCTCAGGCGACTACCTTGGCCGCGCCTAAGTCGCGTCCTCTCCTTCAGCTATCACACGGGC
>JASHUE010000572.1:0-3101 GCA_030040195.1 Streptosporangiaceae bacterium
TCGGCACGGACCGGCCGTTCGACATGGGTACTGACAAGCCGGTCGAGGAGATCGCCGCGCTCGGCCTCGCCCCCGCCGACGAGCAACTGATCCTCGGCGGCAACGCCGAGCGCCTGCTCCGCATAGCACCGGACCAGTGAGGTGAACCACGATGGCCATTCACACCTTCGGCGCCAACGCCGTGGACTGGGAGCAGCGGGTAGACCTGCCCAGGCTGCGCGAGGAGCGGCTGGCGAGGCTGGCGGCGAAGCTGGCGGAGTCCTCGCTGGGTGCGCTGCTCAGCTTCGACTTCGGCAACATCCGGTACATGACGGCTACGCATATCGGCACGTGGGGCATGGACAAGCTGGTCAGGTTCGCGCTGCTGCCGCGCGGCGGCAAGCCGGTCGTGTGGGACTTCGGGTCGGCCGCGCGACACCACCAGCTGTACAACCCGTGGCTTGATCACACCGACGGCCCGCCCACGCCGGAAGGCGCGCGGGCGACCGGGGCCAGGGCCGGGATCTCGACGCTGCGCGGCGCCCTCCATCCTGACGCCGGAATGGCACAGCAGGTGGCCGCCCGGGTCGCCGGGGTACTGCGGGAGCACGGCCTGGCCGGCGAGCCGGTGGGCGTCGACGTCGCCGAGATCCCGGTGCTTGCGGCGCTGCGCGCGGAGGGGATCGAGGTGGCCGACGGTCAGCAGGTATTTCTCGAGGCCCGCCGCATCAAGACCACCGATGAGATCGCCTTGCTCACGCACGCGTGCTCCATGGTCGACGCGGCGTACCAGCAGCTTTACGAGTTCCTGCGCCCCGGCGTGCGTGAGAACGAGTGCGTCGGCGTGGTCTCGAAAGTGCTGTATGACCTCGGCAGCGAGTACGTCGAAGGGGTGAACGCGATCTCCGGCGAGCGGTGCTCGCCGCACCCGCACGTCTACTCGGACCGGCTGATCCGGCCCGGAGACCCGGCGTTCTTCGACATCCTGCACAGCTACAACGGCTACCGGACCTGCTATTACCGGACCTTCGCCGTCGGCAGCGCGTCCCGCGCGCAGCGCGACGCCTACACCCGCTGCCGCGACTACATGGATCAGGCGATCGCGATGGTCAAGCCGGGCGTGACCACCGGGGACATCGTGTCGCTGTGGCCGCGCGCCGAGGAGTTCGGGTTCCCGGATGAGATGGCGGCCTTCGCGCTGCAGTACGGGCACGGCGTCGGGCTCTCGATCTGGGAGAAGCCGATCTTCAGCCGGCTGGTCTCGCTCGATCATCCTGAGCCGCTGGAGGAGGGAATGGTGTTTGCGCTGGAAACCTACTGGCCGGCCAGCGACGGCTGGTCCGCGGCCAGGATCGAGGAGGAAGTGGTGGTGACGGCGGACGGCTGCGAAGTGATCACGAAGTTCCCGGCCGAGGAACTGCTGGTCGCCGGGCGCAAGTACTGGACCGCCGGGGGCGAGCTGAACACCCTGCGGGAGAGCCAGTCCAACCTCAACACGGCGGCCGGGAGAGGCGAGAACCCGGGAGACCGCTCATGAGCCTCGGCGAGATTCCGCACGACGCCGCGCCGGCGCCTGCCGGCGCTGGGCCGGCACCGGCGGACGCAGGGATCGGTCCTGAGCAGCTCCTGGACCTGTTTGAGCAGATGGCCGTGATCCGCGGCACCGAGAGGGCGGCACACGACCTGTTCCTGGCCGGGCTGGTGAAGGGCACGACGCACCTGGCCGCCGGGCACGAGGCGGTCGCGGTCGGCGCGAGCGCGGCGCTGCGGCCCGACGACTACGTATTCGCCACCTACCGCGGGCATCACCACGCGATGGCCCGCGGCGCCTCGCCGGCCGAGTGCCTGGCCGAACTGATGAGCAAGGCCACCGGGGTGTGCAAGGCCAAGGGCGGCTCGATGCACCTGACCAAGGCCTCAGCGGGCATGCTCGGCTCCTACGCGATCGTCGGCGCGCACCTGCCGATCGCCGCCGGGGCCGCGTGGTCGGCCCGGCTGCGCGGCACGGGCCAGGTGGCGGTCGCCTTCTTTGGTGACGGGGCTACCAACATCGGCGCGTTCCACGAGGCGCTGAACCTGGCCTCGGTGTGGTTGCTCCCGGTCCTGTTCATCTGCGAGAACAACCTCTACATGGAGTACACACCGATCGGCTCGGTGACGGCCGCGGACCATCCGGCGGCCGACCGCGCTCCGGCCTACCGGCTGCCGGCTGAGGTTATTGACGGGAACGATGTCGTGGCCGTGGCTGATGCCGTCGGCCGGGCCGCTGATCGCGCGCGGTCAGGCGATGGCCCGACGGTGCTGGAGGCCCAGACTTACCGGCATTTCGGGCACAGCCGCACCGACCCCGCCAGCTACCGGCCGGCGGGTGAGCTTGAGGCCTGGCTCGACCGTGACCCGCTGGAGGTGGCGCGCACGAGGCTGATCGACCTCGGGATCCCGGAGACCGAGATTGCCGCGGCAGTCGGCCGAGCCTCGGCCGCCGTCGCTGACGCGGTACAGGAGGCCAAGGCAGCCGACGCCGCCGACCCGGCGCAGGCGCTGAGCGATGTGTGGGCGGACGGAGGCTACCAGTGGCGGACTTGATCACCTACAGGGACGCCGTGGCCGAGGGCCTGGCCAGGGAGATGCGCCGCGACCCGGCCGTCGTCTGCCTGGGCGAGGACATCGGCGCGGCGGGCGGCGTGTTCAAGACGACCGTCGGCCTGCTGGCTGAGTTCGAGCCCGACCGAGTCCGGGACACCCCGATCTCGGAGCAGGCCATCGTGGGCATGGCCATGGGCGCGGCGATGACCGGCGTGCGGCCGGTCGCGGAGATCATGTTCTCGGACTTCCTCGCCTGCTGCTGGGACTACCTGGCCAACGAGATCCCGAAGATGCGGTACATGACCGGCGGCCAGGTGACGATCCCGCTGGTGGTGCGTACCGCCAACGGCGGCGGACTCGGCTTCGGCGCGCAGCACTCGCAGTCGGTCGAGAACTGGGCACTGGCCGTGCCCGGCCTGAAGATCGCCGCCCCGTCGACGCCGGCCGACGTCATCGGCCTGCTCGCCGCGGCCGTCCGCAGCGACGACCCGGTGGTGTTCTTCGAGCACAAGGGACTGTTCGCCAGCCGCGGCGAG
>JASHUE010000573.1:0-2973 GCA_030040195.1 Streptosporangiaceae bacterium
GGCAGCCGGAGACACGATCGCGCAGTGTGCCCCGGGTGGTGGCGTTACCGGCCGCCGATCGATACCGTCAACCGTTGTGAGGGTCCACCGAGAGCCTGCCCGTGCTGGCGACGGGAGACTGAGCGCCGTCGGCTGCCGGGGCAGGGCCGAGGTGGCCCATTGAGTGCTCGGCAGTGCTCCCGGCCAGGGTGTCAGCAGGTTGCGCTGTACACCCTCACCTACGTGTACCGTGACTCGACGGCGGTGCTCGGGCCGCTTGCTGCCTTCGTCGAGCCGCACTGCTACGACCTGTGCGGTCGGCATGCCGACCGGATGACGGCGCCCCGCGGCTGGGACGTGGTCCGGCTGCCCGCGGTGCCGGCCGAGGAGGAGGCAGACGACCTGGAGGCCCTGGCCAACGCCGTGCGCGAGGCCACTATCCCGCGGACGCCCGAGGAGCCGACGGGCCAGGGCATCGAGGTGGGCCGACGCGGGCATTTGCGGGTACTGCGCTCCGCGCCGTCGGATGGCGGAGGGCTCCGCTAAGCTGCGGCGCTTCTGGATACCCGTGCTGGCCGGTCCCGTGGTGGTGCGTAGGGTGCAGCAAGAGACAGTGAGGATTCCTGGCGGCTTGCGGGCACTGCCGGGCGACGGGAGACGCGATGAAGATCGATGAATGGCTGCTGGAGATCCTCGCGTGCCCGAAGTGCCACGCGCCGCTGCGCGCGGACGATGCCGCCAGCGAGCTAGTGTGCACCGGCGCGGACTGCGGCCTGGCCTATCCGGTGCGTGACGACATCCCGGTGCTGCTGATCGACGAGGCCCGCCAGCCGGGATCCGACCGGCAGGAGTGAAGGGCGATCAGCCCGGAGCGTGACGGCGCCGCCAGCCCCGGCGAGCGCGCCGGGGCGCAGGCGCAGGCGCATGGCCACGGCGCGCGCGCTGTCCTAGCGGCCCTCTGCGCCAACCTGGGCATCGCCCTCACAAAATTCATCGCGTTCGCAGTCACGGGGTCGGCCTCGCTGCTGGCCGAGGCCGTGCACTCGGTGGCCGACTCTGGTAACCAGATGCTCCTGCTGCTCGGCCGCCACCGGGCCACACGGGACGAGACCGAGGAGCATCAGTTCGGCTTCGGGGCCGAGCGGTACTTCTATGCGTTCATCGTGGCCTTGGTGCTGTTTACCGTCGGCGCTCTGTTCTCGGGATACGAGGGCATCGACCGGATCATGCATCCGGGAAAGCTGGACTCGCCCGTGGTCGCCCTCGCGGTGCTGGTCATCGCGATCGGCCTGGAGGGATTCTCGCTGCGGACCGGCGTCAAGGAGTCCAACCGTAGCCGGGGCCGGGCCCGCTGGCACAGCTTTATCCGCCATGCCAAGGCGCCCGAGTTGCCTGCCGTGCTGCTAGAAGACGTCGCCGCCCTGACCGGGCTCGGCCTGGCCCTGATCGGCGTTGTGCTGGCCTGGCTCACGAGCGATGACCGATGGGATGGCGCCGGCTCGCTGGCCATCGGCGTGCTGCTCGCCTGCGTTGCGGCGGTCCTCGCCGTGGAGATGAAGAGCCTGCTGATCGGCGAGTCGGCCAGCCACGAGGTCCAGGCCGCCATCGTCGCGGCCATCGAGGGCGGCCAGGACGTCGAGCGCGTGATTCACCTGCGTACCCTGCACATCGGGCCAGAGACGCTGCTTGTGGCGGCGAAGATCGGCGTCCGGTCAGGCCAGACCGCCGCGAGCGTCGTGGCCGCCATCGATGCCGCCGAGCGCAGGATCAGGGCGGCCGTGCCGATCGCCGAATTGATCTTTCTCGAGCCGGATATCTACCAGGCGGGCCGGGCAGATCCGGCCGATCCCGCGATTAAGGCAGCGCGACGCCGATCGCGCCGTCTGGTCAGCCGGCTCGCCGGCCGCGATCCGCGCGGCGGCCAGTCGGCCTGACCCGCGTTACTGCGCTTCACCGTCACCCGGCTCCCGCCTGGCCTTGGCCTCGATGAGCCGCTCGATGTCATGCAAGTCGGCGTCGAACTCCTCCGCCCAGTTCGGCCTGTGACTCAGCCAGCGGACCAGACGGGCGTGGCCGGGCAGCGGTCCCTCGGGCAGCATCCAGCGGGTGCCGCGCGGGTCGGCGTCTCCGGCCTTGAACCGGCCGCCGGCCTCGGATAGGCCGTAGCCGAGGACAAAGGTGCTGAACATCCGTTCCAGCCGGGGAACATCGGGCTCGGGCACGCCCGCCGCGAGCAGCGCCTGATAGATCGCGTCGGTGACGCGCACCGCGTCCGGAGCCACCGATGGGCGGGCGAACACGAGCGTTGCCCACCACGGGTGCAGGCGAGACAGCTGAAGGGCAGCGTGCGCCAGCACGTAAAGCTGTTCGCGCCACGTCTGGCCAGGCGCAAGGGCAGGGAGCAGTTCGGTTCCCATCCGGCCCACCATGGCGTCGAGCAGGGCGGCCTTGCTGCCGATGTGCGGGTACAGCGCCATCGGCGTCACGCCGACCCGGTCCGCTACCGCGCGCATCGACACCGCCTCCAGGCCGAGTTCGTCAGCGATTGCCACCGCGGCGTCCAGGATTTCCTCCTTGCGGTCCGTCATGTATACAGTGTAGATTCTATACAGCGTAGATCGTTAGGAGGCGCACCGAGATGCTGATGACTGAGGGGCTGGCGAAGCGATACGGCAACTGCCGGGCCCTTGACGGATTCGACCTCGTGGTGCAGCCAGGCGAGATCGCCGGGCTGGTCGGCCACAACGGCGCGGGGAAGACGACGTTCGTGGAGGTCGTCACCGGGCTGGTCAAGCCAGACGCCGGGCGGATCAGGGTCGCCGGGGTCGACGCGCTGCGCGATCCCCGCGGCGCCCGCAGACTGCTGGGCGTGGCTCCGCAGGAGCAGGCGCTCTACAACAGCGCCACCGTGCGTGACAACCTGCGGCTGTTCGGGTCGCTGGCCGGGCTGCGCGGCGGCGGCCTGAAGGCCGCGATCGGAGCGGTAGCCGAGGA
>JASHUE010000574.1:0-4813 GCA_030040195.1 Streptosporangiaceae bacterium
CGGCTTGCCTGCCTTGTTGGTCGCGGTGTCGATCGGGGTGACGGTGCCGTTGAAGTCGGTGACGTAGGCGGTGGTGCCGTTCGGGGTGATCGCGATGGCCATCGGGTTGAAGAAGTCCGCGCTGATCGCGCGGCCCGTCGTGTTGGTGGCCAAGCTGATGGGGACGACCTGCGCGTTCCTGGTTGCCGAGACGTAGGCGGTCTTTCCGCTGGGCGTGATCGCGATCTCGGTGAGGTAGCTGCCGTAGCCGCCGAGCGAGATCTCCTTCTCCGCATGGTTGGTCGCGATATTGATCGGGTCCACGACCCCGAGGTAGGTGTCGACGACGTAAGCCGTCGTGCCGCTCGGCGTGATCTCCATGGGCCAGGGCACGCCGCCCGAGATGGGAATGGCCTTTTCCGGGGCGTTGGTCGTCGTGTTCACCGGCACTACATAGCCGCTCTCGACGACGTAGGCCGTCTTGCCGTTCGCCGTTATCGCTATCGGGCCAGGCTCAGGCACCACGCCGATGGCCGGCTGGCCGGCGCGCACTGCGGTCGAGATGGCCGATTCTGCGGGCGCGACCGGGCTGAGCGCCACCACACCGCACGCGATGCCGATCGCGGCCGGGCCAGCCGGCCGCCGGAAGAGAATCGGAGTGTCCACGGTGCCCCTCCGGACCCATTCAGCTATCTCATGCGACGCACCGGCAATCATGCCGGTTTACGGGTGCGGGCCGGGCCGGAGACCAGTTCGTTCCCTTATGGTCTCTCGCTGTCCAGCGACGCCATGCCGTGCGAGTCGTAACGGTCACCGGCAACCTGATCGGCTGGCACGGCCGCCTCGATCGCGGCTAGCTCGCCGGGCGTGAGCTCTAGGTCAAGCGCGCTGAGGGCCTCGGCCAGGCGGTCGCGGCGCTTGGTGCCGATCAGCGGGATGATGTCGCTCCCGCGGGAAAGGACCCACGCGATCGCGAGCTGGGCGGTGCTGACGCCGCGGCCGTCCGCGATCCGCTCGAGCGCGTCGAGCAGAGCCAGGTTGCGCTGCAGGTTCTCGCCCCGGAACCGCGGGAAGCGCGCTCGCGGGTCGCCATCGCCAATTGCGCGGGCGCTCCCGGTCGACAGCAGGCCGCGGGACATGATCCCGTAAGCGGTGACGCCGATGCCGAGCTCCCGCACGGTCGGCAGGATCTGCCCCTCGATCCCCCGGCTCATCAGCGAGTACTCGATCTGCAGGCCGGTGACGGCGTGCACCGCGGCCGCGCGGCGGATCGTGTCCGCGCCCATCTCCGACAGGCCCAGGTACCGCACGTAGCCAGCCTGGATCATCTCGGAGATCGCGCCGACAGTGTCTTCGATGGGAACGAGGGGGTCCAGCCTGGCTGGCTGATACAGGTCGACGTAGTCCGTGCCGAGGCGGGTGAGCGAGTAGGCCAGGAAGTTCCTGACCGCCACAGGCCTGGCGTCATGCCCGGTGAAGGCCCCGCGCGGGTCGCGCATGCCGCCGAATTTCACCTGGATGAAGACGCCCGAACGATCGACTCCGCGGAGCGCCTCGCGCAGCAGCAGCTCGTTATGGCCCATGCCGTAGAAGTCGCCGGTATCCAGCAGCGTGATGCCGGCGTCGAGTGCGGCCCTGATCGTCGCTTTGCTCTCGTCGTCGTCGGCTGGACCGTAGATCCCGGACATGCCCATCAGGCCGAGGCCAACCCGGGAGACCTCCGGGCCGCCGAGGCCGAGCGTCGTCATCTCCATACCGGCCAGTCTTTCAGCCCGCGGCGGGAGCCCCCTCGTCGACCGACAGGTACACCGCCTCGCCCTGGACGTACGTCGCGAGGACACTGGTGCTGCCGATCTCAGATGGCGGCAGTGCGAACGGGTCGCGGTCGAGCACGATCACGTCCGCGAGTTTGCCCGGCTCGATCGTGCCCGTCTCGGCGTCCAGGTGGTTCACGTAGGCCGACCCGACCGTGTAGGCCGCGAGCGCCTCGCCCAGGGCCAGGCTCTGATTGGGCAGGAACGGCTCGGCCTCGGCGCCGGTCGAGCCCTGGAGCGAGCGGTTGACGGCCACATGAACCGCCCGCATCGGGTTCGCGCTGCTCACCGCCCAGTCACTGCCGGCCGCGAGCCGGGCGCCCGAGCGCAGGAGGTCACCGAACACGTACTGCCTGCTGGTGCGCTCCGGCCCGATGAACGGGATCGTCAGGCGGTCCATCTGGGGCTCGTGCGCGGCCCACAGCGCCTGCATGTTCGCGGTCACGTCGAGCGCTGCGAACCGAGGCACGTCGTCCGGGTGCACGACCTGCAGGTGAGCGATGTGGTGCCGGTTGTCGTTGAAGCCGTTGGCCGTGCGGGCCGCCTCGATCGCGTTAAGCGCCTCCCGGACCGCTCGGTCGCCGATCGCGTGCAGATGCACCTGGAACCCGGCGGCATCCAGCTGCGTGACGTAGCCGAGCAGCGCGATCGGGTCGATGTACGACAGCCCGGCGCCGTGCTCGTGGCATCCGGTCGGGTCGAGGTAGGGCTCGAGCATGCCGGCGGTGAAGTTCTCCGCAACGCCGTCCTGCATGATCTTCACGGTGCCAGCGCGGAATCTCGGCGCGAGTGCCCGCTCGCGTCTGGCGAGGATGTCAGGCAGTTGCTCGGCACCGGAGTTCCTGTCCCACCAGAGCGCGCCCTCGACCCTGGCGGTGAGCTGGCCGCTGGCCGCCGCGGCCAGGTAGACCGGCAGCGGGTCAGGGCTGCCGAGGTAGTCGCCCACGATCGCGTCCTGCCAGGCGGTGATCCCGCGCGCGTGCAGGTGCCGCTGGGCCATCAGCAGGCCGGCCAGCCGTTCTTCGAAGGTCAGCTCGGGCACGAGGTTGCCGACGAGGTTCGCGGCGCCCTCGTGCAGGGTGCCCTGCGGGCTGCCGTCCGCCGTCCGCTCGATCCGGCCGTCGGCCGGGTCGGGGGTGTGCTTGTCGACGTGCGCCAGCTCCAGCGCCCTGGTGTTGGCCCAGGCGCCGTGGCCGTCGCGGTTCGACAGGTAGGCGGGGCGGCCGCCTGTGACGCTGTCCAGGGTCTGGCGGTCCGGCGTGCCGCCGGCGAACCACTCCATCCGCCAGCCGGAGCCGGCGATCCACTCCCGCTCGGGATGCTGTCGCGCGTATGCGCTGATCCTGGCCAGGGCCTCGTCCAGGCTGGCCACGCCGATCAGGTTGCAGCCGATCATCGTGATGCCAGCGAAGGCCGGGTGCACGTGCGCGTCCTGGAAGCCCGGCAGCAGCGCCCTGCCGCGCAGGTCGACGACCTGGGTGCCGGGGCCGACCAGGTCGGCGAAGTCGCGGTCGCGGGCGTCGCCGAGCATGGCGATCCGGCCGTCTCTCACCGCCGCGGCGGTTGCGGGGCGACCGCCAGGTCCCGTGGCGGGCGCCATCTGCCGCCCGGTCGCGTCGGCGCTGTAGATCGCGCCGCCGGCGAAAACCAGATCTGCCTGCTGCCCCATGCACATCCGCCCTTCACTTGCGTCAGTGAACGATTGTGGCTCACGTGGCTGCCGCTGCGGCGACCGACCGTCACGCATGTCTTTGCTCAGGGGAGTCCTGCCAGCGGATCGCCCTCACGGCGGGGATGGCGAGCACGACGGCGGCGCTCACCGTGGCGTAGGCAGCGGCAAAGGCGAGCATCCTGCTCGGCCCGACGATCGCAGCGATCGAGCCGATGACCACCCACGACATCGAGCCAAGGGAATAGGACCCGGTCAGCGTGAACGAGGTGACGCGCCCGAGCATTTCGGCCGGGACCTGCTGCTGAGTGGCCGTGCTGACGTAGGTGCTGGCCACGGCGCTGCCGATACCGCCTGCGAAGGCTCCGGCGGCCACGAAGCAGACTGCGGCGTGAATGGCGAGCATGAGCACCGGGATCGGGTACCCGAACGTGCCGATCGTGGCGACCAGCATCAGCCGGCGTGGCCGGCGGCCGACGAGCGCGAGCCCGGTCAGTACCGAGCCGGCTGCGTACGAGGCCGCGATGATCCCCCAGGCGCTCGCGCCGCCCAGGTACTGCCGGGCCAGGATCGGCCCGAGCAGCAGGTACGGGGCCCAGGTGAACAGGTTGAACAGCGCGAACTGCAGCGTCGTGACCCAGAGCCACGTCTGCGACCGGAAGACGGCCCAGGCATCGGCGAGATCGCGCAGTGGTGACTGACGCGCCAGGCTCACGACCGGGACCACGAGCCGGGCCAGGCAACCGACGCTGACCGCGAAGCTGGCTGCGTCGCAGGCGATGACGACCGCCGGGCTAGACAGCGCAATGAGGCTTCCGGCCAAGGCTGGCCCGATAATGCCCGAGCCGGACTGGACGACCGCGAGCAGGGCATTGGCGTCGGGCAGCTTTTCCCGCGGCGCGACCTCCGCGCGCAGCCCGCCGAGGGCCGGGGTGAAGAAGCCCTCGCCGGTGCCGAGCATCCCGGCCAGCAGCACGAAGGCCCAGATCGGCGGCCTGCCAGTGAAAAGCAGCGCCGCCAGCGTGCCTTGCACCGCCAGCCGGATCGTGTCCGTCGTCAGCATGACCGGCCGCCTCCCGACGCGATCGGCCAGCACTCCCCCGCCGAGCATGACCGCGACCTGCGGCACAACGTCCGCGGCGAGAACATAACCGAGGTCGGCAGGACCGCCCCCGCTGTCCAGCACGGCGAAGGTCAGTGCCACCGAGGCCATGGACGAGCCGAGCAGCGATGTCGAGTAACCGACGAAGAAGACCCGGAAGTTGCCCTCGGCCAGCGGCCCGAGCCGCCGGCCCAGCCAGCCCCCCCGGCCCGGCGCTCGCCGCCTCGGCGAGCCTTGGTCGGCATCGAC
>JASHUE010000575.1:0-7268 GCA_030040195.1 Streptosporangiaceae bacterium
CTGCGCGACGATCTGCGCGTAGTCCGGGATCTCCAGCAAGTCGACGCCGATGAGCTGCGTGGAGAAGCCGCTGGCGTGCCCGGCCGCAGCCAGCAGCGACTTTGCTTTCGCGATGTCCTGGGCGCGCTGCGGGACGGTGGTGTTGGTGGAGGGGAAGACGGGCGCGAACGGGCTGTCGTTGCCGAGATCGGCGTAGCCCTTGAACAGCGCGGTGATGATCGCTGGCCGGTTGAGCGTCAGCGCGACGGCCTGGCGGACCCTGGGGTCGGTAAACGGCGCGACGTCGCAGCGCATGGACAGCTCACGGTGCGCGCTCGACTTCAGCTTGATCACGTTGTAACCGCCGGAGAGCAGCTGCTCGCCGCCGGTAACCGAGAACTGACCGAGGACGTCGATCGTCCCGCTGACGAGGGCGCTGATGCCCGCGGGCTCGCTGGCGTAGAACGTGAAATTGGTGCCGGCCGGCTTTGCCTTCGTGCCCCAGTACTTGTCGTTGCGGGCGAATGTCGCGCCGGTGTTGACCGTGTAGGTCTTCATCACGAACGGGCCGGTGCCGATGAACGAGCTCTGCCACTTAGCCGGGCTGTAGCCGCTCGGCAGGATGATCATGTTGTAGTTGTCGGAGGACGTCAGGTACGGGAAGTTGCCGTTCGGCGCCTCGAGGTGGAACTCCACGGTGTAGTCACCGGTCTTGACCACTCCGGATGGGTCAAGCACGCCGCCGAGGGCCGACAGCGCGTTCCCGCCGGTCTTGGTGTTGCTCTGTAGCTGATAGGTGTACACGACGTCGTCGGCGGTGAGCGGCTGCCCGTTGCTGAACGTGACCCCTTGGCGGATGTTAAAGGTCCATACGTCCGCGGTGGAGTTGGACGACCAGCTCGTGGCCAGCTGGGGCTGGAGCGTCAGGGTCTGGTCGGAGAACGTGAGGTACTCGCCCGTCTGGCCGAGCATGTCCAGGCCGCCCTGGTCATCGATCGTGATCGGGTTGATGGCGCCGGACGGCGTCGTGATCCCGACGTTGATCGTCACGTTTGACGCGACGGCCTTGCTCGAGGAACTCGGAGCAGGGCTCGACGAGCCGCAGGCGGCCAGGATGCCGCCAAGTACCGGTGCCGATATGCCGACGAGGGCGCCGCGGCGCAGCAGTTCGCGCCGGGACATCCGGCCGGCGACGAACTCATCGATGACATGGTTGGCGACCTCGTTCTGGCCCGCCCGCAGGCGGCTGAGCTGGTCATTATGTTGCGTCACGGAGTCCTCCTCGGAACCTCCATCCGGTGGCGCGCACGCCGCCGGTTCGAATGAACGGAAAGGTCGGCCAGGTGGCCGTGTTGTCACGACACGGTTCCCGCGCCCTGCAAGCTCGTGAGCTCGTCGATCGGTATGTGGCAGCTGATCAGGTGTCCGGGCTCGGCCTCGGCCAGCGGCGGCTCGGCCGACTCGCAGATACCCGAGGACAGCCGACGCGGGCAGCGGGTGTGGAACACGCAACCCGACGGCGGGTCGGCGGCGGACGGGATCTCACCAGACAGCCGGATCCGGCTGCCGCGAGTGCCATCCAAGCTCGGCACCGCGGACAGGAGCGCCTCGGTGTAGGGGTGATGCGGTCCGCTGAACACTCGCTCGGCCGGCCCCACCTCCATTACCCGGCCCAGATACAGCACGACGATCCGGTCGGACAGGTATCGGACGAGCCCGAGGTCATGCGAGATGAACAGATAGGTCACCTGCTCCTTCGCCTGCAGGTCGGCGAGCAGGTTGAGGATGGCGGCCTGGACCGACACGTCCAAGGCCGAGGTCGGCTCGTCGCACACCACGATGGCCGGACCGCCGCCGAAGGCGCGGGCGATGGCCACCCGCTGCTTGAGGCCGCCGGATAGCTGGCGAGGCCGCAACGCCAGATGCCGCTCCTCCAGGCGGACTGACCTGACCAGGTCCATGAGCCGTTCTCGCAGCCGCGCGCCCGACAGCCCGGCGAGCTTGACCAGCGGCCTGCTGATGAGACGCCGGACCGTGTGGCGCCGGTTCAGCGCCGAATCCGGATTCTGGAAGACAATCTGTATTGCCTGCAGCTGCTCGCGGCCGCGGTGCCCGGCGTCCCCCGCGACGGCGTGGCCGCCCAGCTCGACGGTGGCGCCAGGATCCGGGGAGGTCAGGCCGAGCAGGACCCGCGCCAGCGTGGTCTTGCCGCTGCCCGACTCGCCGACCACGCCGAGCGTCTCGCCGCGCTGCACGGCCAGGCTGACCCCGCGCAGCGCCTGCACCGGTCCGCCTCTGGGAGCGAAGGTCTTCGACAGATCGCGGATGGTGATGACCGGAGTGGCCCCAGGCTGTGCCGCCGATCGCAGCTCGACGTCCACGGGCGTGTTGCGAGGAAGGTCAGCAGTTTGCTCATGCCGGTAGCAGCGCGAGGTGTGCCCGTCACCGAGAACGAATGCCGGCGGCGGAGCCTCACGGCACTGCTCCTCGGTGATGGGGCAGCGGGGCGCGAATACGCAGCCGGGCAGCGTGTGCCCCGGCTGGGGCAGGAAGCCGGGGATCGAGTCCAGCCGGCCGTGATCCTTGCGCTGGCCGCGGCGCGGTATGCAGCGCAGCAGCCCGACGGTGTAGGGGTGCCTCGGCTCGGCGAAGAGCTGGCTGGCAGGTCCTTCCTCCACCAGTTCCCCCGCGTACAGCACCCCGACCCGGTCGCACATCTTCGCAATGACGGCCAGGTTGTGGCTGATGAACAGCACCGAGCTATTCAGCTGCGCGCGCAGGCTGGAGATCAGGTCGAGAACCTCAGCCTCGACCGTCGCGTCGAGTGCGGTCGTCGGCTCGTCCAGGATCAGGAGCGCGGGCTCGGCCGCGATGGCCATCGCGATCACGACCCGCTGAGCCATGCCGCCCGACAGCTCGTGCGGGTAGCGCTCCATGACCCGCTTCGGGTCGGCGATCTGCACCTTCCGCAGCATCTCGGCCGATCGTTCGGCGGCGTCGGACTTGCCGAGTCCGGCGATCTCGTAGACCTCGGCGACTTGCCTGCCGACCCGGATCGACGGGTTCAGCGCCTTGCCCGGCTCCTGGTAGACCATGGAGACGGTGTGCGCGCGCAGATCGCGCAGCTCGGCCGGCCCCATCCGCATAGGATCCGCGCCGTCGATGCGGATTGAGCCGGCGCTCACCCGGCCGTTGCGCGGCAGGTACCTGGTCAGCGTCAGGGCGACCGTTGTCTTGCCCGAGCCTGACTCGCCGACCAGCCCGTACGACTCGTTCCTGCCGATCTCGAAGGAGACGTTCTTCAGCGCGAGCCGGTCCCGGCCACGGACGCGGTAGGTGACGTCCATGCCCTCGACCAGCAGCGCCGGCCGTCCGGCGTCGTCGGATCCCTGGTTGGCGGCAGGAGCGAGGGCGGTCATCCGGCCAGCACCCGCTCGACCGAATCGGCCACCAGGTTGATGGCGATCACCAGGGATGCGATCGCCAGTGCCGGGAAGAGCGTCTCCCACCAGTAGCCCGCGCCGATCACGTCGTAGTTGGCGTTGATGTCCGATCCCCAGCTGGGCGTGGACGGGTCCACACCGAACCCCAGGAACGCCAGCGTGGCCAGCGTGAATATCGCATAGCCGAGCCGGACGGTGAACTCGACCAGCACGGTCGGCATGACGTTCGGCAGAATCTCCACAAACATCACCCGGAGCCGGCCCTCGCCGAGCAGGCGGGCAGCCGGCAGGTAGTCGAGCTGGCTCTCCACCTGCACGGCCGACCGGACCGTGCGCGCGATCAGCGGGGTGAAGACGAAGCCGACGACGAGGACCTCGCTCGCCGCAGACGCCCCCACCGCGACGATGAACAAGAAGGCAACGATGACGGCCGGAACCGCGAGCACGGCCTCGACCAGACGGCCGACGATGGCGTCCACGACGCCGCCCAGGTAGCCAAGCGCCAGGCCCAGGGCCGTGCCCAGGGCCGTGCCAAGCAGCGTGGCCAGCGGCGCCACTATCAGGATGCTTCGTGATCCGACGAGGACGCGGGAGAAGACGTCGCGGCCCAGCTGATCGGTGCCGAACCAGTGCGCTGCCGACGGCGGCTGGTTGGTCGCCAGCAGTTGCTGGGCGTAGGGGTTGTGCGGGGCGAAGGACGTGCCGAACACTGCGCACACAACCCAGAAGGCCAGGATGAGCAGGCCGACGATGAAGGCCGGCCGCCGCAGCAGCAGCCGCCACGATGGGAGCTCCCCGCTGGCGGCTTCGGTGAGCGGCGCCACCAGGATCTCGGTCACGGTGCTACCGCCGTCCGAAGCCGTGGGTTCAGCCAGGTGCTGAGCAGGTCGGCGACGAGGGTGGCGGTCATATAGATCGCGCCGATCGTCAGCACGCCGGCCTCGAGCATCGGGAAGTCCTTATTCTGAGCGGCCACGAAGATGAGCCGGCCAACGCCTGGATAGTTGAACAGCGTCTCCACAACGACCAGGCCGCCGATCAGATATCCGATCTGGGTTGCGATCACGGTTATCGTCGGCAGCAGAGAATTGCGCAGCACATGACGCACGATCACCACGTGACGCCTGAGGCCCTTGAGCGTTGCCGTCCTGACGTAATCGGACTCGAGGGCCTCGATCGTGCCGGCCCGCGCCATCCGCGCTATGTAGCCGAAGAACTCGAACACCAGCGGTATCACCGGGAGGATCAAGTACCGCAACTGAGTGGCGAAGGACGAGCCGGGAGCTGCGTTCGCGCTTGACGGCAGGACCTTGAGCCCGTCGGCGAAGATGACGATCACCACGATGCCGGAGACGAACTCAGGCACAGTGGCGGCCGACAGGCCTGTCAGCGATATGACCCGGTCGACCGGCCGGCCAACGTAGAGCGCGGCAATCACTCCGCCGATGATGCCGAGCGGAACGAGTAGGACGAGCGCGAAGATCGCCAACTTGGCCGAGTTCGCCAGCGCCGACGCCAGCATCGGCTCGACCGGGGTTCGGTACTGGTAGGAGATGCCGAGGTTGCCGTGAACGGCTCCGCTGATCCAGGACCAGTACTGGGTGAGCAACGGCCGGTCGACACCGAGCTGCCGGTTCAGGCTGTTGACCGCGCTCTGCGTCGCGAACGGGCCGAGGATCGCTCGCCCCGGGTCGCCGGGTAGCACCTGGCCCGCGAAAAAAATGATCACGCTGAGCAGCCAGAGCGTGATGACCGCGAGCCCGAGTCTCCTCAGCAGGTAGATCGCCAAGGGATCCCCTTGCGACTTAGGCAACACAACAGACCGGAATAACCGGGTTCGGTTAGCCTAAGAGCAGACGCCCCTACCTGCAAGACCGTTTTCACGTGCTTGTCAGGTGGCAGATTCCGGCGCGACAGGCGGCCGCCCGCGCCGCTTCGCACGCGGCTGCGGAATACTGTCACCGCCATGCCAGCCAACTTAGCTACCTTTGGGCGAAAGCGCACGGACCGCCGGCGGGGATCGGCGCATCAACGCCAGAAAGAGGCCAACTCGTGGCGGACTCGTCAGAAGTGCTCATCGGCGAGAGCTTCGTCGGCGAGGGCGCCGAGGCGGCGCACATCAACGTCGTCCTCGGCCATCGCGCCGGGCCGGTCGGGACCGCGTGGGCCACCGCGCTCGCGACCCCGAGCGCCGGCCACACGCCGTTCGTGGCGGTGCTGCGGCCCGGCACTCCGGTCCGGCCGCTGACGCTGTTCGTGAACAAAGCGGCCATCGCCAGCGATGAGCACGCGACGCTGACCTGGGGGGCTGCGCAAGCCGGGGTAGCCGGCGGAGTTGCCGACGCGGTCGCCGACGGCATCGTCACCGCAGCGGCGGCCGCCCAGTCCGTGCTCATTGCGGCTGTCTGGGTGAACCCGGCGGCCCGGGATGCTGACCTGGTGTACGCGAACAACCGCGCCGCGACGAAGGGCGCGCTGCTGGCCGCGGTCAGCTCAGAGCCAGATCTGGATGCGGTCGAGGCGGCCAGGCAGCAGCCGTACAACCCGTACTACCAGGCACCGTGAAGATAACCTCCATCCGGCTTAGCCGGATGCGGCTGCCGCTCGACCCGCCGCTCAACGCGGCCTGGGATCCGGTACCGCGGCGCTATTTTGACGCGACCCTGGTCCGGGTCGATACCGACGCCGGCCTCGTGGGTTACGGGTCAGGCGACACGATGGACGGCTTCGAGGCCTTCGCGGATCTGTTCGTCGGCACCCACCCGCTGCGGATCGTCAATCAGGTGCGGACGCTCGAGTCGATCAGCTTCCACGCCGGCCGGTACTGGCCGTTCGAGGCGGCGCTCTGGGACATCGCCGGCCAGGCCTGCGGCCAGCCGGTCGCTGCCCTGTTCGGCGGCGCGCTCGACCGCCTGCCCGCCTACGCGTCATTCGCCGAGCTCAAGAGCCCATCCACGGCTGCCGACGCGGTGCTGGCAGCGCGCGGGGCGGGCTTCAGGGCCGTAAAGATCCGCATCAGCCGCGACGACGTGCCATCCGGTGCGGCCTGCGTCCGCGCGGCCAGGGATGCGGTCGGCGACGCGATGGAGATCATGGTCGACCTGAACCAGTGGTGGCGGATGCCGGGAGACATTGGCCCTGCGCTCGACGCGCAGACCGTGCGTCGGCTCGCGGCCGAGCTGGCCGAGCTGGGCGTGCTCTGGCTGGAGGAACCACTGCCCGCCGCCGACCTGGCCGGAATGCGGATGGTCAGGGAACAGGCGGGCGTGCGCGTGGCAGGCGGCGAGATGGCCCGCACCGTGCCGGAGCTGCTTGCGGCGCTGACCGCCGGTGCGCTGGATGTGGTGCAGCCGGACGTCGTGCTCGCGGTCGGCATGCTGCGGGCGCGCACCGTTGCCGAGGTGGCGCTGTTGGAGGGCCGCTGGTTCAGCCCGCACACCTGGACCAACGGCCTTGGGTTGCTGGCCAACCTGCACGTGGCGGCCGGGGTCGGCGGCGGGCCGTTCCTGGAGTTCCCCTTCGACCCTCCGGGGTGGACGCCCGAGCGGCGCGACTTCTTCCTGGCCGAACCGGTCCTGACCGACGCCAGCGGCTCCGTCCGGGTGCCGGAGCGGCCGGGCCTCGGCGGGCAGATCGATGCGGACGCCGTGACCCGATGGGCCCGGGCATGACGTGGATGTGGCAGCGGTGCGAGTAGGTTTCATCGGGCTAGGTCACATGGGCGCGCCGATGAGCGCGCGCATCCTGGCCGCCGGCCACGACCTGGTTGTGCACGACCAGCGACCTGAGGCCGCAGCCGGGCTCGTGGCGGCCGGCGCGACCTGGGCCGGGTCGCCGCGCGCGACC
>JASHUE010000576.1:0-3747 GCA_030040195.1 Streptosporangiaceae bacterium
GCGACCTGCTCGACCAGTGGCCGGTACTCGGCCAGCATGGCTGGCCAGTCGACTTCCGCCATGTCCTCGACCCAGAAGTCATGCGCCATGAGCCGGCCGGCCTCGTCGAAGGAGTGGCGCCACAACCGGACCGGGTCGGCCAGAAAGCGGGCGCGGGAGCCGTCCACGCTGACGTGGTCATCCGGATTGTCCGGGTCGGCTTTGCGGTCGGCGGGCAGCACCGTCAGCTTGCCGCGGTCGCTGACGACGAGCCTGGTCCCGTCGCCGCTGGTCACGAACCAGTCCACGTCGTCTTGCAGATCCGCGGCCTTCTGCCGCTGGAAGTCGAACCGCTCAAGCGTCGGGCGCGGCTCGTCGTCGGTGAGCCGGGCACCGCCGAGCCCGAGGTTCCCGGAGACGGGTTCACGCAGCCAGGCCAGGCCGCCTCTGACCGCGCGCAGCGACGCATACCGCGCCTCCGGCACGGGCAGCGCGACGACTCTGGCGGCGATGCCGTCGAAGTCGATCGTGACCTTCGGCGGCTTTCCTGCGCCAGCGTCGCCAGAATCGCCAGCGCCAGTGCTAGTGCCAGCGCCAGTGCTAGTGCCAGCGCCAGTGCTAGTGCCAGCGCCAGTGCTCGCGCCGGAGTCGCCGCCCTCCCGGGCCTCGGTGCCCGTCCCGGCCTCTGTGCCCTTCTTGTCAGGGTCCTTGCCGTCGGAGGCCTGGCCGTCTCCGATGCGCCGGCCGCCAGGCTGCGGCGCGAACGGCGACGGCGTCGCCGCGGCCAGCGGCGCCAGGTACGGCCGCGATCCGAGCGGGAACGACAGGTCGAAGAAGTGAGCGTCGTAGATCGGATCGAAATTGCGCTTGGACAGGAACGCCAGGTACTGCCCGTCGGCGGTGAACACCGGGTCGGTGTCGGCGAACCGGCCGTCAGTGGCGTCGAAGACCTCGCGGTCGGACACCCGCGCGACCCGGATCCGGCGCAACGGCTGCGGCCCGGGCTGCGACCAGGCCAGCCAGGCCGAGTCCGGCGACCAGGCCAGGCCGGTAATCTCGCCGTCGTCCGAGGCGGCCAGCTCGGCCACCTCGCCCGAGGCGACGTCCACCAGGCGCAAGTACCCGTCGCGGGAAGCCACGGCCACCGCGCTGCCGTCCGGGGCGGCCGACAGGTCGGACACGATGCCGATCTGGCCCGCGGCCAGAGTCCTCGGGGCCACGGCCTCGCCTTCGTTCTCGCCGCCGACCTCGAGCGCGTGCACGCCGTCGGCGTCGGTGACCCAGACGACCTGCCCGTCCTTGCCGAGCACGCGCGGGAACCGGGTCCGCACGCCGGGCGTCACCGAGAGGGCACGGCCGGGCCCGTCCCTGTGCGTGAGCCAGTGAATGGTGCCGCGCACCTCCACGGCGCTGGCTTGTCCGGTCTCGTCGCATGACAGGCCGCCAACGTGGTCGGAGGCCGAGACGAGCCGCGGCGCCCGGCCCGCGGTCGCCGAGCCAAGGCTGACCTCGAGCCGCCGGGGCGCATCAGCCTCCAGGCTGTCGAGCAGCCACAGCTCACCCCGGCACGTGTACACGATGCGCCGCCCGTCGGTGCTGGCCTGCCGCGCGTATGCGCCGTTGTGATCGGTGTGCCGGCGCAGGTCACCGCCGTCGAGATCAACCGAGTAGATGTTGCCTGTGCCCTCGTGATCCGACAGGAACGCCAGCCTGCCCCCGATCAGCATGGGGCTGGCGAAGTGGCCGGCCACATCCGCGAGCACTCGCCGGAACGGCCCGTCCGTGCCGTCCGGCGCCGTCGTCCGGACCCAGAGCCGCCCGGCGGTGCCGCCGCGATAGCGCTTGCGCCATGCCGGATCACTCGGCCCGCCGGTCAACACGGCCGCGGCGCCGGGCTCGATGGCCACATCGGACAGGACGCCGAACGGCAGCGCGCGTGAGCCGGGCGCGTCCGGGTCAGCGCTGATCGCGTACGCCCGCTGCCAGAACCCGAAGGGTTGCCCGGCCGAGCTGATCGCCAGCACCTCGTCGTCCGGGTTCCAACCGGTCACCTTCGTCCGCGAATCGCCGGCCCAGTACGTCAGGCGCCGGCTCGCTCCCCCGCCGCTGACGTCGGCCAGGTAGACCTCGGTGGCATCGCCGGTCACGCCCGCCCACGCGACGCGGCTCCCGTCACGGGACAGCCGCGGCCACGACGCCACTGCGTCATCCGCGGAGAGCCGCCAGCCCCGGCCGCCATCGGCCGCGGCCAGCCAGACGTCGTCCTCGGCGACGAACGTCAGAAGATCATGCTGAACGTGCGGAAAGCGCAAGTAGTCGGTTGACGTCATTTGCCGATCATATGAGTTGCCGTAAGTCGGCGGCGATGCGCAGACTTGCCCGGTGCCCAGTTTCGAAGAGCTGATCGACGAGGGCGCCGCGGTGCCGGTCGAGGGCTGGGATTTCTCCTGGTTCGAGGGGCGTGCGAGCGAGGAACGCCCGCCCTGGGGTTACGCCCGCCTGCTCGGGGAGCGGATGGCCGCGCTGGCCGGCGTGCCGGGAGCCGCCGCTCTCGATCTGCAGACCGGCGGCGGCGAGGTGCTGGCGTCCATCCCGGCCGGCCCGCCGGTCCTCGTGGCCACCGAGTCCTGGCCGTCCAACGTCGAGGTGGCCAGCCGGAATCTGGCCGCGCTGGGCGCGGAGGTCATCGCGATGGACGACGAGCTTGATGACCTGCCGTTCGGGGACGCGACCTTCGACCTGGTCGTGAGCCGTCACCCCGTGGGCGTGCGCTGGGACGAGATCGCGCGGGTCCTCAAGCCGGGCGGCACCTACTTTTCTCAGGACGTGGGCGACGGGTCGGTGCGCGAGCTGACCGAGTTCATGATGGGCCCGCTGCCTGCCGACGACGAGCCCAGCCGGGACCCGAAGTGGTCGGTCCTGGACGCCACGCGGGCCGGGCTGGAGGTCGTGGACCTGCGGCAGTTCCGGGGCCGGATGGAGTTCTGCGACGTCGCGGCCGTCGTGGTCTTCCTGCGCAAGGTGGTCTGGATCGTGCCCGAGTTCACCGTCGAGCGCTATCTCGAACGACTGCAGGCACTGCACGAGCAGATCGAGGCCACGGGCCCGTTCCTGGCCACGAGCGTGCGGTTCCTGGTCGAGGCCCGCAAGCCCGGCCCAGCGGCTCGTCGAGCCCGGCCCAGCGGCTAGTCCAGCAGCGACAGGGCCTGGCCCGGCGCGGCCAGCACCGAGTCGGCGGCGACGGCCGCGTCGTACATGTGGCCCCACGCGGCGGCGGCGCCATGGCTGCCGGCCGCGCGTGCGGCTCCCATGTCGGCGGGCGAGTCACCGATGTAGGCGAGGTCGGCCGCGGCGACTCCGATCCTTTGCGCCGCCAGCAGCAGCCCGTCCGCGGCCGGCTTGGGGTGGTGTACCTGATCACCGCCGATGAGCACGTCGGCGGCAACGCCGGCGGCGGCCAGGAGGATGCCGGCGGCCCTGCGGCTCGCTCCGGTGAAGACCGCAATCGGCTGGCCGCGGGCCCGAAGGTCGCGCAGGGCCTCGGCTACGCCAGGGTAGGACGCGACCGCCGACTGGCCGAGCTCGCCGTAGTACTCGTCCATGTCGGCGCTGGTGACGGGGTGTCCGGCCAGGTGCGCCATGATCACCTCAGCCGGTCCGAGTGGATAGGCGGCGATCACCTGCGCGGCGTCCACCATCGGCCCGCCGAGGCGCGCCAGCGCAGCGGCGAAGGCGGCCGGAACGGCCACGCTCGAATCGAGCAGGGTG
>JASHUE010000577.1:0-5514 GCA_030040195.1 Streptosporangiaceae bacterium
GCTGCTGCTGGCTCGGGGGGACGGCCTCCTGCACCTCCCGCAGGGACGATCTCCCCCAGTATCCAGGCCGGGATCTCGCGCTCGGCGAGCAGCCGGATCGCACGGTCGGCTTCTGCGGGAGCCGTGATCGCCACCATGCCGACGCCCAGGTTGAAGACCCGCTCCATCTCCCGCGCTGGCACCCGGCCGCGCTCGGCGAGCAGCCGGAAGATCGGCGGAGGCTGCCAGCTGGCCCGGTCCAGCACGGCTTCGACGCCTGGTGGCAGGACCCGGGCCAGGTTCGCCGCCAGTCCGCCCCCGGTGACGTGGGCGAACGTCCGCACGTCGCAGTTTTCGGCCAGGGCCAGGCAGTCCCTGGCGTAGATCCTGGTCGGCGTCAGCAGCTCGGCACCGAGCGGCCGATCGAGTTCGGCCGGCTGATCCGCCAGGTCAAGCCCGGACTCTGGGTCATCGACGATCGCGCGCACCAGGGAGAAACCGTTGGAATGCAGGCCGGAGGAGGCAAGCGCCAGCACGGCGTCGCCGGCGCGCACCCTCGATGGCCCGAGCAGCCGGTCGGCATCCACGGCGCCGGTGGCCGCCCCGGCCAGGTCGAAGTCGTCGGGGCCGAAGTGTCCAGGGTGCTCGGCGGTCTCCCCGCCGATCAGCGCGCAACCGGCCTGCACGCAGCCTTCGGCAATGCCGGCCACAATGCTGGCGACTCGCTCTGGCTGCACCCGGCCGCAGACGAGGTAGTCGGTCATGAATAGCGGTTCTGCGCCGCAAACCACGAGGTCGTCCACCACCATGCCGACCAGGTCAAGCCCGATGGTGTCATACCGGCCCAGGCGCCGCGCGATAGCGACCTTGGTGCCGACGCCGTCGGTCGAGGTGGCCAGCAGCGGGCGGCGCATCCCGGTCAGCCTGGAGGCGTCGAACAGGCCGGCGAACCCGCCGAGGCCGCCGATGACCTCTCCCCCGGCGGTCCTGGCGACCGACGCCCGCATCAGCTCGACCGCCCTGTCCCCAGCCTCAACATCGACGCCGGCTAGCGCGTACCGGCTGGGTGCGGGCGGCCCTTGCCGGTCCGTCACCCGGCCGCCTTGCCGCTTATGGCCGGCTCCAGCAGGTGCTTGCCCCGCTCGCCTTCGGCCACTGCAATCGGGTACTTGCCGTCGAAGCACGCGTGGCACAGCCGCTCTGCGGGCACGCTCGTGGCCGCGATCAGGGCGTCGAGCGACACGAAGCCCAGCGAGTCGGCCCCGATCGACTGCCTGATCTCCTCGACAGTCATGTTGCCGGCCATGAGCTCGGCCCGGCTGGCGAAGTCGATCCCGAAGAAGCACGGCCAGGCCACCGGCGGGCTGGATATCCGCACGTGCACCTGCGCGGCGCCCGCCTCGCGCAGCATGGTGACGATGGCCCGCTGAGTGTTGCCCCTCACGATCGAGTCGTCCACCACGACCAGCCGCTGGCCCGCTATCGCGTCCTTGAGCGGGTTGTACTTCAGCCGGATGCCGCGCTCCCTGATGGTCTGGCTGGGCTGGATGAACGTCCGCCCCACGTAGGAGTTCTTCACCAGCCTCTGCCCGTAAGGGATGCCGCTGGCCTGCGCATACCCAATCGCGGCTGGCGTGCTGGACTCCGGCACGCCGATGACCAGGTCGGCGTCGGCCGGATGCTCGGCGGCGAGCCTGCGTCCCACCTCGACCCGGGCATCTTGGACGCTGCGGCCGGCGATGGCCGTATCCGGCCTGGCCAGGTAGACGTACTCGAACACGCAGCCCTTCGGTGCGGCGGGCGCGAACGTGTGTGACCTCACGCCGTCTTCGTCGATGGCCACCATCTCGCCCGGCTCAATTTCACGGACGAACGCGGCGCCGACAATGTCCAGGGCCGCGGTTTCGCTCGCTACCACCCAGCCCCTGGCCAGCCGGCCAAGCACCAACGGCCGGAAACCCTGCGGGTCGCGTGCCGCATAGAGCGTCTGCTCGTCCATGAAGACCAGCGAGAACGCACCTCTGACCAGCGGCAGTGCGGCCAGCGCCGCAGCTTCCACACCGGGATGGGTCGCCTGTTGCCCGCCGTCGCCGATCGGCCCGCTGGCCGCGAACAGGGCAGTCAGTACGTCGGTGTCCGAGGTGGCCCGCCTGGCCATGGCGCCCACGGGCAGGCCGAGCTGAGCGGCCAGTTCGAGAGTGTTGATCAGGTTGCCGTTGTGGCCGAGAGCCAGGCTGGCCGTTGGTGTCGCGCGGAACGTTGGCTGCGCGTTCTCCCAGACCGATGAGCCGCTGGTGGAGTACCGGCAGTGCCCGATCGCCACGTGCCCGCGCAGCGTGTTCAGCACCGACTCGTCGAAGACCTGGGCCACCAGTCCCATGTCCTTGTAGACGACGATCCTCGAGCCGTCGCTGACGGCAATCCCGGCAGACTCCTGACCTCGATGTTGCAGCGAGTACAGGCCGTAATAGGTCAGCTTCGCGACCTCTTCATCCGGCGCCCAGACGCCGAACACGCCGCATGCGTCCCTCGGCGGCTGGTCAGCTTGATCGGGATCGAGCGACACGCGGCCATCGGGCTTGAGCACTAGCTAAGTCTAGTTACCCGCGGGGCCGGAGGTATCCGGCGACACCAGCGGAAGATAGGCGGAGATGTCGGCCCGCTGACCGCTTGCCCGGACTCGGGCGCTGGCCACGGCCGCTGACCAGGCAAGCTGGCCGGTGGCCAGCTTAAGCCAGGTCAGCGGGTCGGTCTCGACCACGTTGGGCGGCGTGCCGCGGGTATGGCGGGGGCCCGGCACGCACTGGACCGCGGCCAGGGGCGGGATCCGGACCTCCACTGACCAGCCAGGCGCCCGCTCGGCCAGCAGGCCCAGGGTGTAGCTGACCGCCGCCCGCAGGGCCGCTCGCTGCGGCTGCTGGCCTGCCCTGGAAGCCGCGGCAACCGCCGCCAGGCTCGCCTGGCCGACCCCGCGGGGGGTGATCGGGCCCGCGAACGGCGGATGCCCGAGCGCCGACCGCTGCTCGTTCACGGCGGCCAGGGCCCGGTCGACGTCAAAGCCACGGGCGGGCACGCCTGGCAAGGCTACTGCCCGGCCCGGCCGTGCGCGAACGTCATCCCCTGCCAGCGCGCTCAGAGGGCGAGATGCAAAATAGCTTCCGGTTTTTCATGACATCCCACCGCATTGGGTCGGTCGAGTGGTATGCGTTTCGGTATGCCAGGTCAGCGGCGCACGGTAAGGCCCCGAGCGCGGGGTTCCTGGGTGCCCATCATGACCGGGCTAGGTGCGATAGTTGTCCTCGCCGGCGCGGGAACCGCGGCGTATCTCGTGGCCTTTCATCCGGCTAAGCCGGTGCACCCGGTTTCGCTGCCGGAGAAGGTGCTCGGCGTTCAGACGGTCGGCCTGATCGGCGAGGTGCCGCCGTCGACGAGTGCCAGCGGCATGGTGCAGCTGCTCAGTCCGCAGGTTTCGCCGACGTTCAGCCCGGTCCCGCAGTCCGAGGCGGTCAACGGAACGCCAGAGTGGACGGCCGACCAGATGGCGGGGGGCACCTACATCTTCATCTACCTCCCGACGGGCCAGTGCCTAGCGTCCAGGGGACCGGCCGACCACCCGTCGCTGGCCCTGCAGCACTGCGATGTGAACAGCCCCGATCAGCGTTGGCAGCGCCTCGGCAGCGCGGTCTTGACGTCAGGACACGATTTTTACGAATTCGAGAACTCCGGCAGCAGCAAGTGCATCAGCCAGGTCGCCGCTACTGTCAGCCCCGCCGGCGGAGCCGGCCTCGCACCCTGCAGTCCGGCCAAGCCGGTCAGCGAGTTGCTCGCGTTCTGGTGGAGCGCCAACTAGCCAGACAGGGCAAGCAACTTCGGCAGTGCCTGTCTATGTACGTCGGCCAGCTCCGACAGCGAGATCTCGAAGGCGCCCGTTACTTGCAGCGACGGGCCGCCGGTCACTCCGATCACGGACGCGGACTGACCCTGGTCGGCGCAGAGACCGGCGAATTCCTCGTCGGCGCCGGGCATCACCGCGACGACCGCCCGCGCGGCGGACTCGCTGAACAGGAACGTGAACGGATCGCCGGGCAGCGTGACCGAGCAGCCGGTACCGCCGACCAGGCAGGACTCGGCGAGAGCGATCGCGAGCCCGCCGTCGGACAGGTCATGACCAGCCTGCAGCAAGCCGCGGCCTGCCGCCGTCACCAGCACGCGCGCGAGGCGCTGCTCCGCGGCGAAGTCGACTTCCGGCGGGCGGCCGCCCAGATGACCGTGCGTCACCCATGCCCACAGCGACCCGCCGAACTCGGCCTTGGTGTCGCCGAGCAGCACGATGCTCGCTCCGGCCGCCTCGAAGCCGGACCGGACCCGGTGCCGGACGTCGTCGTGGACGCCGAGCAGCCCGATCACGGGGGTGGGCTGAATCGGCGTGCCGCCGGTCTGGTTGTAGAAGCTGACGTTCCCGCCGGTCACTGGCGTGCCCAGCGCGAGACAGCCGTCGGCGAGACCGCGTACCGCCTCGGTGAACTGCCACATCACCCTGGGATCCTCCGGCGAACCGAAGTTGAGGCAGTTAGTGACCGCCAGTGGCCGCGCGCCGGTCACCGCGACATTGCGGTGCGCCTCGGCCAGGGCCAGCTGCGTTCCGGTATAGGGGTCGAGCTGGCAATACCTGCCGTTGCCATCGGTCGACAGGGCAACGCCCAGGCCGGTTTCTTCATCGACCCGCAGCAGGCCCGCGTCATGCGGCATGGCCAGCACGGTGTCACCGCGGACGTATCTGTCGTACTGCTCGGTCACCCAGGTCTTGTCCGCGGCGTCCGGCGAGCCGAGCACGGCCAGCAGCGCGGCGCGCAGCCCGCCAGAGTCCCGTGCCTCCGGTCGTGGCAGACGGCCAGGATCGTCGGCCTGCAGCGCATCCTGGTCCGCTGGCCGGCTCGTCGGCCGGTCGTACACCGGCCCGTCGTCTGCGGCGCTACCGGGCGGGATGTCGACCACGAGATCGCCATTCCAGGTCATCTCGAGCCGCCCGGAATCGGTCACCTCTCCGATCTCGGTCGCCTGGACGTCCCACTTAGCACAGATAGCCAGGAACTGCTCAACGTTCACCGGGCTGACGATCGCCATCATCCGTTCCTGGGACTCGCTCATCAGGATCTCGGCCGGCCCGAGCGAGGAGTCGCGCAGCGGCACCGCGTCGAGCCTGACCCGCATGCCGGTGCCGCCAGCGGCCGCGAGCTCGGTGGTTGCGCAGGCCACGCCGGCCGCCCCCAGGTCCTGGATGCCGACCACGAGGTCCGCGTGATACAGCTCCAGGCAGCACTCAACCAGGAGCTTTTCCATGAACGGGTCGCCGACCTGCACGCTCGGCCGCTTGGCGCCCTCGCCGCCGCCCGCGAATGAGGCGCTCGCCAGGACCGAGGCTCCGCCGATACCGTCCGGGCCGGTGCGGGAGCCGAACAGGATGACCTTGTTGCCCGGGCCCGTGGCCGCGGCAACCTTCAGATCGCGGTGCCGGAGCACGCCGATGCACAGCGC
>JASHUE010000578.1:0-6547 GCA_030040195.1 Streptosporangiaceae bacterium
CGCTGCCGCCGTCGGGCGGCCCCGTCACGGTGCTGGGGCTCGCCCGCGAGGCCGCAGGCCCCACGATGGCCCTGCTCGAGCACGGAACCGGGCGCGCCGCCACGATCGTGGCCGCGTGGCTCGCCACGACCACGCCCGCCAGCGCGACCGTGTCGGGGGAGCTGGCGACCGGCGACGGAACGCTCCGGTCCCTGGCAATGTGGTCGAACGGAAGTGCCGGGCTCGTGCTGGGCGACGGCCGCGCGGAGGCCATTGCCGGGCCGGGAGCGAGCTGGCGCGTCCTGCCGACGCTGCCGGGGAAGGCCGCGACGCTCGCGCTTGGCCCGGCCGGCCAGCTGGAGGCCCTCGTCGCCCAGGGCGACAGCCTGAGCGTCTGGCAGCTGCCGGCCGCCGGAACCGCGTGGGGCCAGGTGCAGCACATCAACGTCAACGTCCCTTACGGGTCGTCCGACTGAGCGGAGCGCCATGCACTACCTAACCCAGCACTGGTCCTTCGACCCGTTCCTGATCGTCGTCATCGTGCTAGTGATCTGGCACGAGATCGGTCTGGCCAAGCTGGCCCGGTCCAGGCCGGAGCGGACCAGGCAGATGCGGCTGCGGTCCCTGCGGTTTTACGCCGGGCTCGGCGTCCTGCTGCTGGCCGTGGAGTCGCCGATCCAGTACTGGTCCTACGACTACTTCTTCGTGCACATGATCCAGCACCTGCTGCTGATGTTCGCGGCGCCGATCCTGGTCGTGGCGGGCGCACCGTGGCAGCCGCTGCTGGACGCGCTGCCGGGACACGCCGGGCGGGGCGAGGCGGCGGCAGACGTCCTGGCCGCCCTGACCCGACCGCTGCGCGCGATAGTCGGCTGGCTCCTGCGGCCTTGGGTCAGCATCGTGACCTTCAACCTGGTGATGCTGTTCTGGCACGTCCCGGCCATACTTGACCTGGCCGAGCGCAATCGGACGGCCAACATCTGGCTGATGCACTCCAGCTTCTTCCTGGCCGGAGTCTTGTTCTGGCTCCAGTTCATCGGGTCGCCGCCGTTCCGGCGCCAGATGAAGCTGACGTCACAGGCCATCGCGCTCGTCGGGACCAACGTCAGCATGTGGCTGCTGGCCATGGCGCTGGGCATCCTGACCAGCGGCTCCTGGTATTCGGTCTATAACCACATCCCCGGCGTCGCGCTGCCGCCGTTCGCCGACCAGCAGATAGGCGCCGGCATCCTGTGGATATGCGGTGACTTCTGGGCGGTCCCGACCCTCATCTACGTCATGCGGCGGCTCATCGCCGAGGACGGCGGCGTCGGCGCGGCGGTCGACAAGATCCTCGGCCGGGGCTCGAGCCGGTATCAGTGGGCGAGCCGCCCGGTACCCCCAGCACAACCGGCGAAAGCGGCAAATCACGAGCCTGGGTCGACCGATAGCCCGGCATAGCCGGCTGCAACCCTCGTCGGGGAATGCTGTCGATATCGGCGGGGCCCATTCGTGTAGAGGGTGAAAGGCTGACCGCCGGTTGGCCGCAGCCGCTACCGAGGAGCACTCCGATGCAGCACTACCTCATCAGCATCTACCAGCCCGACACCGATCCGCCGCCGCCCGAGATCCTGGAGCCGATCATGACTCGGGTCGGAGAGTGGCGGGAGCGGCTGAAGGCGGCAGGCGGGTGGGTATTCACGGCCGGGCTGCTGCCGCCGAGCACCGCCACGGTCGTGCGTGTCACCGGCGGCGAGGAGTTCGTCATCGACGGGCCGTTCGCCGAGGGCAAGGAGCACCTCGGCGGCTTCACCGTGATCATCGCCGCCGATCTTGATGCCGCCCTCGACTGGGCCAGGCAGCTCGCCGAGATAACGACCCTTCCGATCGAGGTGCGGCCCATCGCGCAGGCTGACGGATCCGGCTGAGCGACACGCCGTGCCCGGTGCCCCCGGCTCAGCCGAGCCCGATCAGTTCGTGGCCGAGATCACGCGCGTGTTCAGGGCCGAGTACGGCCGGGCCGTCGCGATCCTGATCCGTGCCTTCGGCAACATTGATATCGCTGAGGACGCGGTTCAGGACGCGTTCGCTGCCGCGATGACCCGCTGGTCTGCTGCGGGCCCGCCGCCAAGCCCGGCGGGCTGGATCATCACGACCGCCAGGAACCGGGCCCTCGACCGGCTGCGCCGGGAGGCATCCCGCCAGGATCGGCACGCGCAGGCCGCGCTACTGCATGCCGACGCCGAGCCCGCCGAGGAGGGCCCCGTGCACGATGACCGGCTGCGGCTGATCTTCACCTGCTGTCACCCCGCACTCGGTCCCGCCGCGCAGGTCGCGCTCACGCTCCGGCTGCTGGGCGGGCTGACCACCGCAGAGATCGCGCGTGCGTTCCTGGTGCCCGAGCCGACCATGGCCCAGCGGCTCGTGCGGGCCAAGGGAAAGATCTCCGGCGCCCGCATCCCGTACCGGGTCCCGGCCGAGGCCGACCTGCCGGCTCGCCTGAGGGCCGTACTGGCAGTCGTGTACCTGATCTTCAACGAGGGATACGTGGCCGGCTCGGGCGACGAGCTCATCAGAACCGACCTGTGCGCCGAGGCCATCAGGCTGGGCCGGACGCTGGCTGACCTCATGCCAGACGAGCCCGAGGTCGCGGGGCTGCTCGCGCTGATGCTGCTGGTGCAGTCCCGCCGGGCGGCGCGGACGACCCCGGAGGGAGCGCTGGTGCTGCTGGCCGATCAGGACCGCTCGCGCTGGGATCGCGAACTCATCGGCGAAGGGCAGGCGCTGGTCCGGCGCTGCCTGAGCAGGAACCAGCCAGGCCCGTACCAGATTCAGGCGGCGGTCAACGCGGTCCACAGCGACGCGCGGGTCGCCCAGGATACGGACTGGGGCCAGATACTGCAGCTATACGACCAGCTGCTGGCGCTGTCACCCAGCCCGGTCGTCGCGCTGCACCGGTCGGTCGCGCTGGCCGAAGTCAGCGGTCCCGCGGCCGGCCTGGCCGCGACCGACGGCCTGCCGCTGCAGTCGTACTACGTGTTCCACGCGGTCCGGGCCGACTTCCTGAGCCGGCTCGGCAGGCCGGCGCAGGCCGCCGCGGCCTACGAGTCAGCGATCGCCAGAACCGCCAATGCCGCCGAGCGCCAATTCCTGCGCGGCAGGCTTGCGTCCTTGACCGGGAACTGACCCCCAGCCGGCCTTCTGTCCCTTTTGGAAGCCGCCGAACAGCAGCGACAGCAGGAGCAGGATCGCGACGAACGCCAGCACCCAGAAGAGGCATCCGACCGGCCTGCTGAAGCGCCGCGGCCGGTCACGCCTGCGGGTCATCCGCCACCGATTGCTGGTGCTTCTGGCCATGCCGCCTCCCGGATTGCGCGGAGGACTCCATATTCCCGCCGCGACTCCGATGAATCACCGCGTCCCGCCCGGGTAGCTGCACGGCCTGCTGGCAGAAGCGCGGACTCGCCGCGGACTGGCCAGCCCTGGCAGCGCGGAGGTTGCCGTGGTACGGATCGCGAAGAACTGGGTACTGACCGCCGCCGCCGCGGTGGCGACGGTTGTCGTGCTGGTAGTAGTGCTGGCAGCAGTACATCTGCTGCCTCAACTGCGCAACCCGTTCACGACCACGACCACCGTCACCAGCGGCCCGGCCCTGCTCAAGTCCATCACCTCCCTGAGCCGCTACGAGGCAGCCAGCGGCACGTTTCAGGTGGTCGTGGACCTGTCCACGCACACTGCGTTCCTGCCGTCGTTCATCGCCGGCAGCCAGACGCTGTTCATCGGCGACGGCACCGTCATCGCGTATGTCGACTTCTCCGGGCTGAAGGGCAGCGCGATTACGATCAACTCGACCAGGACCGCCGTGACGGTGAGGCTGCCCGTCGCGCAACTCGAGCCGGCCGTGCTGAACGTCGGCCAGTCCTACGTCTACGCCGAGCAGCAGGGCCTGCTGAACCGCGTGGCCACCTTCTTTTCCGGGAACCCGAACAGCCAGCAGGCCGTTTACATCGCCGCGGACCAGAAGATTCAGAGCGCGGCTCAGTACAGCGGCCTTACCGCCGACGCCGAGCGGAATACCAGGGCCATGCTCGACGGCATGCTGACCTCGCTCGGCTTCACTGAGATTACTGTGCTGTTCGGCAGCTAGGGCCCGGTCCATCAGTTCGCTTACGCCGCCCGGGCTCGGCGGGAACGACGCGGCGCGGTCGTCTGAGCCGGCACTACGGAAGCCTGGCGGGTCGGCGTCGCAGGCAGCGAGCCCGCGCGGCAGGCTCAGTTCCCTGCTCTACCCATGTGCCGCGTGCCACTCGGCGGCGAGCATCGCGAAGTCAAGCTCGGTGGACCACTCGCCCTTGAACAGCTCGTTCTCGACCAGGCGGGCCTCCTGCCTCATGCCCACCCGGCGGGCTAGCCGGGCCGATGGCTCGTTGCGTTCATCGATCCGGGCAATGATGCGATGGAGGCCGAGTTCCTCAAAGCCCAGCCGAAGCATCGTGGTCACCGCCTCCGTGGCGTAACCGCGGCCGCCCAGGCTGGGATTGAACACATAGCCGACTTCCCCGCCTGCGTGCTCCCGGCTGTGCCAGAACAGGACGCAGTCACCGGCGAGCGCACCCGTCTGCCCGACCTCTGCGCCCAGCGTCAGCGACTGCCCCTCGCCGGTGAGGCCGGTGCGTGCCCACGGCCCGGCGAGGCGTTCGGCGATGCACTCTCGAGTCATCGGCTTGAACGGGACGTACCGGCAGACCTCCTCGCGGCCCCGGTAAGCAAGCAACGCGTCAATGTCGCGACTGGTCAGCGGGCGCAGCAGCAGCCTCTCGCTGCGAACGGGGTACGCGGGACACAGGGACTGCGGGCGGTGCATGGGCACGCCGGCCATCCTCCCACCTACGCGGTCACCCTGTAGCCGCAGCCACTACGACCTGGATGGTCAGCGCGGGTCCGTTGTGATCGAGCCGAGGACCGTGCGCGCGGCCGTCCCGGATCCGGAGAGGCCGAGCAGGAAATATGTCGCCGCATCGTGGTGGCCCCGCGACACGGAGAAGATCAGCACGCCGCTGAAGGAGCCACCCTCCCCGGTCACGCTTGACAGGCAGATCCGCAGGCTGTGCTGCTCTCGGCAGCGGTGGAGGAAGGTCTGGCCGACCGACTCCGCCGCGTACTTCCCGCTGACCACGGTCAGACCCGGCTGGGCCTGGTCGGCGCTGGCGGTCGGAATCGTGGCCGGGCACGGCAGGACGAGCGGCGGCCTGGTTGCGTGGATCAGCAGCAGCGTGTCCGGCACGAGGCCGGTTCCGCACGTGGCCCACTGATCCGCTCGCTGGAGGCTCCAGGATCGCGGAACCGCGAACAGAACGCCGCCGAATCGCCGCCATGTCCAGCGGCCGGGTACCCGGCCCGCGGAGCCATGCCCGAGCACGACCGACAGCGGTGACCTCGTCAGCGTGGCCAGCACGCGTCGTGCGCTCGGTCCGCGGGCTCCTACTCGCACTCCTAGCTCGGGGACGAGGTACACCATGGAGCCCTTGCCGCTCGGTACCCGGTACACCCGAATGCCGTGGATCACTGCGGTAGGCCTGCGATGCCCGATGCCCCTCGGGATATGCCCGGCCGGCACGATCCATGCCAGGCGGGCATCCAGACCGCAGCCGGCGGCCCTGGGGAACCTCGGCTCGACGCCGGCGAAGATCATGCCGGACCGCGGGAAGGCGCACCACAGCTGCTGCTGGCTCTCGACCAGCCATGATCCCGGCACCGACAGCTGCGCGTTCCGGTACGGCACGGGCACCCACCTGGCCAGGACCGCGAACGCCCTGGCCGGCGAACCAGCCGCCTGACCGGCGCGGCTGACTCCGGCTCGCGCCGGCGACACGCCAGAGGTCCCGCGCGGTGATGCCGACGCGCTAGTGACCGATGCGAGCACGGCCACCGCGACCGCCGCGACCGCCGCCGCTCGCCGGACGTGCCTAGCTCGCGGCATGCTCGCTTCTTTCCGGGTCATCGGCGCAACCTTCCGGGCTCGGATGTGGCGGCGCAGACCGCCCGGTCCAGGCTGAGCTCGGCATCTCGGGATGCCGGTCCGCCCGGGGCTAAGACGACGTAGCCAGACGTCCGGTTGCAACCGCGGTCCGCCGATTTCCCGCGGAGCGGCGATCGGGCATCATCAGGGCACGGGAACGTGGTCGCGCCACGAGTGCTGCGGCACGAAGCCGAGGACCTGCCGGGCCCGGTCAGACGACAGCAGGGCGGCGCAACCCTCGACTGGAGCGCGCAGTGGCACGGTGGGAAAGACCTCGCTCATCAGCTCGGCGGACGGCCTCGTCATGACCGTGTCGGCGGCCGCGATGATGAAGCTCTGGCTGCCGGTGATGTCGGCCTCGAGCGCGAGCCGGCAGGAGGCCGCGGCATCGCGCTCGTCGATGTAGCTCCAGAGGTTCCAGCGCCGCGCCTCCGGCTTGTCCCAGATCAACGGGAACTCCTCGTACTCGGCGGGACCAAGAATGTTGGAGAACCGCAGTGCGACGAACGGGATGCCTGACCACTCCGAGATGTGGCCGGCCACGGTCTCGCTGGCCACTTTGGAGAGCGC
>JASHUE010000579.1:0-3152 GCA_030040195.1 Streptosporangiaceae bacterium
CTGCCACGCCATGACCTTGCCGCGAAAGTAGTCCCAGATCGCCAGCGCGTGCGACCAGGAACGAACGAACTCCAAGGCCCAGGTCGCTGGGCCAAAGTTGGATCTGTGCCACACCGGGTAGAGCACGAGCCCGTTGAGGACCGCCGGCGCCAGCACGAGATAGTCCTGCAAGTCAATGTCCTGCGGGATGAAGGCCAGCATCCCGAGAGCGACTAGCGGCACGACGAAGAGCAGCAGTGCCGTGAACAGGTAGTACAAGAACCCCGAGAAGTACGCGGCCCGTGCCCTGACCGGCATCGGCAGGCTCCGCAACCGCCGGAGCGGGGTGGTGCTGCCCAGGCACCAGCGGTACTGCTGGTGGGCGAACGCGTCCACCGATGCCGGAGATGAGCCAGTCGCCAGGTTCACCGGGATGTACTTCAGTGACCACCCCTGGCTGATCACGTCCAGCCCGGTGTGCACGTCCTCCGCATAGGCGATCAACGCTGGGCCGCCCGCGGCCTGGATCGCCGCCCGCCGGTACACGGCGCACGATCCCACGCAGACCGCCGCGCCGAAGGAGTCCCGCGATGTCTGCATTGACCGGTAGAACACTTCCTGCATCGGCCCCGCCGCCCGCTCGACCCAGGTATGACGTGCGTCGGAGCGGAAGAACTGCGGCGTCTGCACGATTCCGACACTCGGCTCGTCGAAGTACGGCAGTGTCTCGGCGAGGAAATCTGCTCGCGGCGCGAAGTCGGCGTCGAGAATCACGAAGAACTCACCGCGGGTGCGTTCGAAGGCATACCGCAGATTGCCGGACTTCTTCATCCAGCCGCGATTCTCGCGAACCTTATACATGAATCCGAAGTCGCGAGCCAGGTCGCGAGCATCGGGGTCGGCCTTGTCATCAAGCACGAAGGCGACCGCGTCACCGGGATAGGCACGGAGCAGTTCATGGACATATGTCCAGGTGTTATGCAGCAACTCCAGTGGCTCTCCGCACGTCGGCAGGAAGATGTCCACATCCGGATAACTTCGGGGTCGCCAGGCATGCACCTTGGCACGATGCGCGGCCAGGTCAAAGTCCCGGCCGGTAAAGTTTGAGAACAGCGATATCGCCAGGTAGACGACGGTAAAAGCCGTCCACGGCGCGAGCAGCCACGTCTGATACCGCGCCTCCATGATCGCCTGGCTGACGACGATGGAGCTGTAGCCGATCAGCACAACCAACGTCAGATAACCGAGATGCCGATCGACGTAACACGTCTTTTCGGTAGCAGTGGGCGGACTTGGCAGCAACCCGCGACCCGCGGTTACCGAAGGGCGCATCCATGTCTTCAAGGACATCCCGAGACCAGCGCCGGCTGCCGGACCCGCGTGTCGCGCTGCCGTCACCGAAATCTCCGTTCCTGGTCCGACATCTGTGGCCTAACGCCCGCGCGCCAGTAGCCAGATCGTGATCCAGCCCACCGCGCCGTCCGGATCCCGCCAGCCGATCCTCTGCACGCGCCGGTAGCCGGCCTGCTCAAGGCCCTCGGGGGTGCCCGCCACGGACTCCTGAAGCGACCCTGGCGGAATACCGGTACCTGTGTCCGTCTCGACCATCCAGACCTGGTGGGCCTCGATCATGGCTGAGACCGCGTTCGGCGCGTATGCGTAGGAGGTCATGATGTCCGGCCGGATGCCCTGCGGGTACAGGTAGTAATAGGCCACCATCTGATCGCCGCCCTGCATCAGCATCGGGCCCCTGGCCGGCAGATCTTGCTCTACTGCCGCGATCAGGCGGGTCGAGTTGGGCCAGAAGCCATACCAGCCACTGGCCTGGTCAAAGCCCAGCAGCCCGGTGAAGATCGCAGCGGCCAGGCCGACTCGCCAGCCCTTAGCGGGACTCACCATAACTGCCTTTGACAGCGCGTAGCCAGCGGGCATTGCGCCGAACCAGAGGCCGAACACGACATGCTTGTACAGCGAGACCGTGGTCTGGTCGTACGCCTGAAGCGCCGGTGCCAGCAGTGCGGCCAAAACGAGCACAGCGCACAGCAGCAGCGTCCGCTGCTGCCGCTCCCGGCAGGCCAGCAGCACGCCCAGCAGCCCGGCGGCTAGAACCATGGCAACCAGCGGCGCCCCGAGCCACAGCACCGCCAGCCAGGAATCGCCCCCAGGACCACGTTGCGTCGTCGTAGTGCTGACCGCAGTCACCGACATGGTTCCGCCGAGAAGGAACAGGGCTGGTGCCCCGATAGCCGTGGCGTAGCTGGCGAGGCGGAGTCCGCGCGCCACCGCCAGCGCTCGCCCGGTGGGCCCGCTGAGGACCACCAGAGCCACGATTACCGGGGTCCACAGCGCCGTCACCCACTTCGTGGCGTCCGCCAGCACCAAGACCACGGCGGCCAGCAAGATCCAAGCCTCGCTGGCCCGGCTGTACGCAGCCCGTACCGCCAGCCATGTGGCCAGCGCCATCAGGCAGATCGCCATCGGGTCGTACGTGGCCCACGCGCCCAGATCCGCGGTCGGTCCGACCGCGACGAACATCGCGGCGGCGATCAGACCTGCCCGGGGGCTGAACAGCCGGGAGGCGGTCGCATACAGCAGGGTCGTGGCCGCCAGCATGAACCCAAGCGAGAGGAGCCGTGCCGCGGCTAGCCCGCCCGCGGAATCCGCAAGGGCGCCGAGCGGGGGGTAAATCGCTGGCGCTCCGGAGAGGTAGTACTGGGGCAGCGGACTGCCATGCAGCCAGTGTTGCCACTCCATGTGGCCGTACCAGAGGTATTCGGCCTCGTCCGCAAACGCCGTATTCGACCACACCAGCCGCAGGGCCAGCGCAGCCTGTACTACCAGGACCGCAAGCAGACCCAGCCGATAGCTATGCCGCCAGCTGCCCGGACGGGGCTCATGGTCCGCTGCGCGGTGCCCGGCCGTGGCGCGATGAGTGATCGGTTTGGCTGGCTCAACCACCACTACGGCAGGGCCCGGCGCTCCAGAGGCGGACAGAGCATCACTGCGGCCTGCAACCGCAGGCAGCTGAACGAGGGTCTGCCCGCTCTGCGTCCGGTCGGCTGGCTGACGGCTATTACCGCCGGCACCGTCCGCGTCGGATGACTGCGGCGCATGGCCGCCGGCGGCTCCCAAGCTCGTAACCCCCGATCTAAGTCAGCCGGTCAACAGGGCTT
>JASHUE010000580.1:0-2528 GCA_030040195.1 Streptosporangiaceae bacterium
CGCGCGGCGGCCGGGCCGCGCTGCCCCATGACCAGTCGGGCTCGTCCTCGTCGTCGGGCTCGTCCTCGGCACGTTCGGCCTCCTCCTCCGCGAGTTCGGCCTCCTCCTCCGCGAGTTCGGCCCGCTCCTCGGCCAGGTCGGCTTCTTCCCTGGCGCGATCGGCTTCTTCCCTGGCGCGATCGGCCTCTTCCGCCATCCGCTCGGCCCGCCCCCTGGCGGCCCGCTGTTCATCCGGATCGGCCCACTCCTCCGCGAGTTCGGCCGCCTCTTCGGCCAGGCTGGCTCTTTCTTCGGCCAGTTCCGCGGCCTCTTCGGCCTGCTCGGCGAGTTCCTCCGCCCGGTCGGCGGCCTGGCGGGCCGTGCGGAGGCGTTCCCGCGCTTGGTGCTCGGCCGCCATGGCCTCGAGTTCCTCGTCGGGCACGCCGGCTTCGCGGGCCTCGCGAAGGTAGATGGCAAAATAATCGTCGGCCTGGTCGGCCGCGAGATCGGATGCCGCGCTGGCCTCGGTCTCCCCTCGTTCCCCTCCAAAGGGACCATCGGAGAGGATCACGTGCCTCGCAACGCTGTACGGTTCGCCGGCCTCAACCATCCGCGCGCGGATCGCAGCCTTGAGCGCCTTGTCCTGAGTCATGATCATTCTCTTCCCGGCGGGGCTGCCCGCGTCTGCCCGCCAAGGTGCATGACCTGACAGGAGGAACTGCACCGCGAGTCATGGACCCTTGTCCTCGTCGCCACCTCGGCGCGGGCCGGCCGGTGGCTCGGAAGCGGGCAGGCGATGCGACTGCCACTGCGATATATCGTAACGGCGGGCAACGTCATCCGCCAGCCGCGGCGCGACAGCTTCGGCGGCGCCCGCAAGGGCGCAGTTGGCTCCCGGCCTGACACGGCCCGCGAGGATCGGCTACTATGCGTTCATCATGCGGCGCTTCGTACTCATCCTTAGCAGCCGTAGCGGGATCTGATCAGGGCAGGCCGGCGACCCGCTACGGGGGTGAGGCGCTGGCCGCATTGCGTTCCGGGTCCGCATCCCCGTTCGTTGCCCGTCGAGCCGCTCAGCACCTGAACCGCTCGCGCGCATCACGATCATCCGCACCCGAGCGCTGCCTTCGGTAGCGCGCAGCCCCGGAAGCCCGCGGTTCACCTCAGCCGGCCCGCTGGTAGCCATGACGTGCCCGCGAGGAGGAAACCGCGATGTCGAGAACGAAGCACAGCCCAGTCGAGACCGATACCCAAGCCCATGACCGCCAGCGCGCGCTGGAGGCGGTCCAGCAAGCAATGGACCGTCGCGATAACGGCGGCGACGCCGCCGCCACTACGGAAAACTGAGCACGGCACCCGGCGCGGCCCGGCCCCAGCAGGCCGGGCCCGGGCGTCGGTGCCGTCATCACCGAACCGGAGGGTTTGCCAGTCATGAACGCCAGCCAGAGCCAGGAGCTTGACTTCGAGATCCGCGCCAGCGCCGCCCCGGCCTCCGCCGGGCAGCGTGCGCAGACGCTGGTAGCACCTGGTTTCGGCAGCGTATTCACCGACCACATGGCGACCATCCGGTGGACCGAGGGACGCGGCTGGCATGACGCGCAGATCGAGCCGTACGGCCCGATCACGCTCGACCCGGCCGCTGCCGTGTTCCACTACGGCCAGGAGATATTCGAGGGCCTGAAGGCCTATGTCCAGGCCGACGGCTCGATCGCCGCGTTCCGGCCGCAGGCCAACGCGGCCCGCTTCAACCGGTCGGCCGTCCGCATGGCCATGCCGCAACTGCCCGAGCGGCTGTTCGTCCGGGCCATCGAGCTGCTGGTCGCCCGCGACCGGGACTGGGTTCCGACGGCCGAGGGACACAGCCTGTACCTGCGCCCGTTCATGATCGCAACCCAGACCGGCCTCGGCGTCAACAACCCCTCGTCGAGCTACCTGTTCACCGTCATCGCCTCGCCGGTTGCGGGCTACTTCAGCGGCGCGGTCCGGCCGGTCACCGTCTGGCTGTCCGGGGACTACAGCCGGGCCGCACCCGGCGGCACCGGAGAGGCGAAGTGCGGCGGCAACTACGCGGCCGCGTTCGCCGGGCAGCAGCAGGCGCTCGAGCACGGCTGCGACCAGGTGGTCTGGCTGGACGCGGCGGAGCGGCAGTGGGTCGAGGAGATGGGCGGGATGAACCTGTTCTTCGTCTACGGGGCCGGACCGGATGCGCGGATCGTGACCCCGGTCCCGACCGGCTCGCTGCTGCACGGGATGACCAGGGACTCGCTCCTGAAGCTCGGGCCCGACCTGGGCATTCCCGCGTCCGAAGAGCGGATCTCGGTCGGCGAGTGGCGGCGCGCGTGCGCCTCCGGGGAAATGACCGAGGCATTCGCCTGCGGCACGGCCGCGGTCATCACGCCGGTCGGCGCCGTTCGGGGCACGGGCGGGGAGTGGACGATCGGCGACGGCAGCCCGGGCCCGGTCACCAGCAGGCTCAGGGAGGAACTGGTCGGCATCCAGTACGGCAGCCGCCCTGACCGCTACGGCTGGATGCACCCGATCTGCTAGAT
>JASHUE010000581.1:0-3145 GCA_030040195.1 Streptosporangiaceae bacterium
CGATCGGGCCGCCAGCCGAGAAACTGTAGGCCGTCGAGCCAGTCGGGGTCGCGACGACGACCGCATCCGCCGCATAGCTCACGAACGGCTGCCCGCCCGCACGTACCGCCACCTGCGCGGTCGGCTCTCCCGGGTAGCGGACCAGGGCAATGTCGTTGAAGGCGGTTACGACCTGACCGTCGATCATAGCGTCGACGGCCAGCCGCGGCTCCACCGTGAACTCCTTCGCATCGATGGCCGACAGGGCATCAGGGAGGTCAGGCACGTCGACCTCGGCGAGGAAACCCAGCTTGCCCAGGTTCACGCCGAGCACCGGCGCCTGCTGGCGATCCGCTATCCGCATCGCCCGCAGCATCGTGCCGTCTCCGCCCAGGCTCACGACCAGGTCGGAACGTCTGCCTAGCTCGCTGGCCGAGACCGCCTCGGCGGCGCAGTTCAGCCGCCCGACCTCCGATTCGATCCCGAGCACCTCGATATGGCGCCGCGCCGCCCACTCCAGGACCGCGTTCACGGCTTCGGACGAATCGCGCTGAGGGTGCAGCACCAAGCCGACGACATGCATCTCAGCCGTGGCCCGCGGTTCGGGCGCTGACGCGCTCCGGGCAGTACCAGTCGCTCATCTGACCATGATCTCGCCGACCGGCGGCCTAGTCACGCTCTGGCGGCTACGCAACCCGATCCGGCCGCGCGAAGTGGGGGTTTTCCCCGATGCGAATCCGGGTGCTCACCGGATGCCGCATTCCGGTCCTGGTTCCTAGGTTGGATAGCGATGCTGAGCGGAGCAAGACGATGAAGAAGATCCTTATTGCCGCCGGAATCGTGCTTGGCCTGTACCTGACCGGCCGGGCCGTCGCGGAGCCATTCGTGATTCACTGGGGCGACGCGGCCAGTTATCGCAATGACTGGGGCGGACCAAGCCTGATCGGCGTGCTCGCGGTGCACTGCATCCCCGGCCTCATCCTGCCAGGCGCTCTCCTGCACCGGCTGCGGCACCGTGCGAGCAAGACCGCCGCGACCGCGCGCTGACCCGCGCATAGCTACCCGGATTGACAACCGCGAACCGAGCCGCGGCGCCGGATCAGCTGTGATTCGTGGCACTGCTAGCCTGACGTGCGGGTTTGCTGCGGCGCGGCCCGAAATGCGAGCATCAGGGCGGGAGGGCCAGGCGGGAGATGCTGTCGGTCGGATCATTCGTCGCACTCGGCGACAGCTTCTCCGAAGGTGTCGGCGACCCCTACCCGGACGGAACTTACCAGGGCTGGGCCGACCGGTTCGCGCGCCGGCTCGCGATCGTGTCTCCCGGCCTGCGGTACGCCAATCTGGCGATCCGCGGCAAGGTGCTGGGCCAGGTGATCAGCGATCAGCTCCCGGCCGCTCTGGACCTCGCGCCTGATCTGGTCAGCATCGCGGCCGGCGGCAATGACCTGCTCCGTCCCAAGGCAGATCCGGACGCGCTGGCGGCCAGTTTCGAGCAGGCAGTTGCTGCCCTTCGCGCCGCGGGCAGTCAGGTCCTGCTCTTCACCGGCTTCGACCCCGGCGGGTTCCCGCTGATCCGGCTGGTCCGCGGCAAGGTAGTGGCCTACAACGACGGGCTGCGCGCGATCGCCAGGCGGCACGATTGCCTGCAGGTGGACCTGTGGGCGATGCCGGTCCTGGCCGACCGGCGCGAGTGGTGCGCGGACCGGCTGCACCTGGCGCCGGACGGGCACCGTCGGGTCGCTCTGCGGGCCTGCGAGGTCGTCGACGTGCCCGTCAGCGAGGACTGGCGTGAGCCACTGGCCGCACGGCCGAAGGAGCCGGGCTGGCTCGCGGCCCGCCGCGACGACCTGCACTGGGCCAGGACCTACGCAGCGCCATGGCTGCAGCGGCGGCTGCGCGGGGTCTCCAGCGGCGACGGCATGCTGCCCAAGCGCCCCGACCTGCTCCCGCTCTAGCAAACCGGGAGCCGCGTCCCGCCGCTGCTAACCTGGCCCGATGACGCGACCGGCGCCCGTCTCCCTCGTCCTGGCATCCGGGTCGGCCGGCCGTCTCGCAGTCCTGCGCCACGCGGGCATTGAACCCGAGGCCGTCGTCAGCGGCGTCGACGAGACCTGCGACGAGAGGCTGGACACTGCCGCGATGGTCGCGACTCTGGCCGAGCGGAAGGCCGCAGCGGTGGCCAGCCTCCGCCCCGGTGCGCTCGTGCTCGGCTGTGACTCGCTGCTCGACTTCGAGGGCCAGCCACTTGGCAAACCGGCTACCCCAGAAGCGGCTGCCGCCGGGTGGCGCAAGATCGCCGGCCGGGAGGGAACCCTCCTTACCGGTCACTGCCTGATCGACGGCCCGACGGGCCGGCGAGTTCGGGAGGTGGCCGCAACCCTCGTGCGCTTCGGCACGCCGACCCAGGCCGAACTGGCTGCCTACATCGCCACCGGCGAGCCGCACACCCTGGCCGGCGGGTTCAGCATTGACGGACGGGGTGCGCCGTTCGTCGACGGCATCGACGGCGACCCCGGTACCGTCATCGGCCTGTCGCTGCCGCTGCTGCGCCAGATGCTCGCCGAGTTGGGAATCGCCATCACTGATCTGTGGCAGCGCGTCGGCTGACCGATCCGGCGAGCCGCCTGATGGGGCGGGCCGCGGACTGGCCGCGGCTCCGAGAACTCTCCTGCCGTTGTCAACCCCCGCGCCTGCTCCTTCGTTCTGGTCAGCAGGAAGAGGAGGTAGCCGATGCCGGAGCCGGCGAACGGTGATCAGCTGGAGCACCTGCTTTCCGACCGCGGCCCGCAGCTACTGCGAGCCGCCGTGCTGCTTGCCGGGAGCCAGCATGACGGCGAGGACCTGCTGCAGGCGGCGCTGGAGCGACTGGTCAGGCAGCGGCGGGCGATCGACGGCAGCCTGGAGGCCTATCTACGGCGCACGCTGTACAACCTCGCCGCCGACGGCTGGCGCCGCAGCGGCGCCTGGCACCGGAAGCTGCCGCTGGTGCGCGCCGATCAGCCTGCCGCGGCCCCGGACGTGGCCGCGGCGGTAGATCTGCGCGATGCGCTGGTCAGGGCGCTCCGCCAGCTCCCGCCGCAGCAGCGTGCCGTCATCGTGCTCCGGTACTGGGAGCAGCTCACCGAGGCGGAGACCGCGCAGATACTCGGCTGCACCCAGGGAACGG
>JASHUE010000582.1:0-3408 GCA_030040195.1 Streptosporangiaceae bacterium
ATACGGGCAACACGTTCGCCGCGTCCAGCAGAGCCGGGATACGGGACCTGATGGCCCGCATGGGGCATGACAGCGAGCGAGCGGCATGATCTACCAGCACGGGGCCCGCGGCGCTGACCGCGCGATCACAGATGCGATCGACATTCACGTCCAGGTCGAGTACACCGATGATGACCAGGACGATGAGGGCTCGTCGGGGGCGCGAGTCCCGGCTAGCTAATGGCCGATTAATGGCCCGGCCACTGGCATTCATGGGCAATGAAGAAGGCCCGGCCGCGGCGGTCACCACCTCTGACCTGGGCCTTCGCGATGGAGCGGGTGACGAGAATCGAACTCGCACTATCAGCTTGGGAAGCTGACGTTCTGCCATTGAACTACACCCGCGAGCCCAGGAACGGGGCCGCGACACCGTGGCTCCGGCACACCTGCCCAGGGACTGCCCGCAATGGTACCGGAACCCTGTAGGTTGCCAGGCGTGTTGCTCTCCGATCGTGACATCAAAGCCGAGGTGGAGTCGGGCCGGGTCGGGGTGGACCCTTTCCTATCCGAGTTGGTCCAGCCTGCGAGCGTGGACGTGCGGCTTGACCGGTATTTCCGGGTATTCGAGAACCATCGCTACCCGCACATCGATCCGGCCGTCGAGCAGGCGGACCTGACCCGCCTGGTCGAAACCGAGGGTGACGACCCATTCGTCCTGCACCCTGGGGAGTTCGTGCTTGGTTCCACTTACGAGATCATCTCGCTGCCGGATGACATCGCTGGCCGGCTGGAGGGTAAGAGTTCCCTTGGCCGCCTTGGCCTGCTGACCCACTCGACGGCCGGATGGATCGACCCCGGATTCCGCGGCCACGTCACTCTGGAGCTGTCGAATGTGGCCACGCTCCCGATCAAGTTGTGGCCGGGCATGAAGATAGGCCAGCTATGCCTGTTCCGCTGCAGCTCACCGGCCGAGTATCCGTACGGATCCCAGATATACGGATCGCGGTATCAGGACCAGCGCGGACCCACGCCGTCCAGGTCTTTCCTGAACTTCTACCGGTCGAAGGTCTGATCGGCTGGCTGCGGCTCACCCATGCCAGACCAGCCACAACGCCAGAGCGCTGCCCGGCGTAGCCTTTGGCGCTGCGCGCTGGCTTACGAGAGACTGTCGCATCCGCTGACGCCCGGAGCACCGATGGCGGCCGACGGGAAGCACCGGCTGCTAGCCGTGAGCGAGGGAGGGCAGCGATGCCGGAAACGGAAGATCAGACGTTGACCCGGTCCACTGGGTGACACACCACGCGTATGGACGTTCGTAACATCGCTGAGCTGAACTCGTTTCTGGTGCTCGACGCAATCAAGTCCCACGGCCGGATGACCCGCCGCCAGCTTGCGGACGAGCTAAGCCTGTCGGATGCGTCGGTGAGCCGCATCGTGCAGCGGCTCCTGGTCGCTGGGCTAGTTGCCGAGCAGCCGGGACAGAAGAGCTCTAGGGGGCGGACTCCGGCAGTCTTGCGTTTCGTCGGTGCGGCTGGCGGGGTGATCGCGGTCGACCTGGGGGGCACAAGGTGCCACGGCGCCCTTGCCGACTTGGCCGGAACGGTCGCGGCGGAAGACTTCAGGCCCACCGGGGAGGGAAAGGACGCGGCCAGGGCCCTGCTGGACTGCATAGCGGCCCTGCGGACCAGCCAGGAAGGCCGGGAGTTGCCGGTTAGGGCGGTGGTCGTCGGAATACCGGCACTCATCGATCCCGACACCGGGCTCGCCACGGCGGGCCCGAACGTGCACTGGCAGGACTTCGACCTGATGGGCATCCTGGCCGAGAATCTCGCCGAGCCGTTCGAGGTGGACAACGACGCCAACCTCATGGCTCTCGGCCAGGCCTGGCGCGGCGCAGGGCGCGGTACCCACTCGTTCGTGGCCATGACCCTGGGGACCGGAATCGGCGGCGGCATCGTCGTTGACGGACACCTGATCAGCGGCAACCATAACGCGGCCGGCGAACTGGCGTATCTCCCCGTGCGCAGTGGCCGCGGATCCGCCTGGTCAAACGTCGGCTTCGAGGAAGTCGCCTCCGGCCCGGCCCTGCGCCGTCAGGCCGCCGACCTGGTTGCCACCGGCCTGGAGACGTCGCTGACAGGGGATTTCACCGTCTCTGACATTTTTTCTGCGGCTGCCTCAGGCGACGGAGTTGGCCAGCAGGTGGTGCGTGACCTTGTTCTGCACGTCGCCGCAGCAATCATCGGCACGACCTCGCTGGTCGACCCGGAGCGAGTGATCCTCGACGGCAGCATCGGCCGCGCACTTGAGCCGTGGCTTCCCGAGCTGCGCGCAGCCGTAGACGAGCATGTGTTCCGGGCACCCGAGATCGTGATCTCTCGACTTGGCCCGAACGCGACCGTCATCGGCGCAATCGCCCGCGCGCTGGCGATTGTGTCCGAGCAGGAGGCACCGCCGCAGTTGGCAAGGCGCCCGCTGACCTAAGGTGCTTCGCCAGGCGCCGGCGCATTCCCGCAGGGCTGCCAGTGGCGGCGAATACCTCAACATTCGCATGCAGGCAAGCTCTTGTTCTTAGTGATGCTAATCACTAGAGTTCAGCCGTTATCGACAAATTTTCAGGCTGGAAGAAAGTCGGGATGGGCTGCACGGGACCACGCCGCTGGCGCGGCGCGGGACCGAGCGCCGTGGCACCGTGACTGGGTCGCTCCCGCCGGGCGACCGAGTCGCTCTGGACGCGCAACCGGGCCATACCCGCGGTCCGACCAGACCGCTCCGTGACCTGCGCGCTGCCCCGTGCGACCAGGCTGCTCGGCGACCTAGGCGCTGTCCGCGCGGCCGGGCGAACCCGCCGCACAACCGGGCCGAACCCGCCGCGCACAGGGAGCACCCGCCGCGCGAGCAGGCAGCACCCGCTGACCGACAGCCTGGCCTTGCCGCCCAGGAGGCTGCATGCCCGCGAAGCTGCGACCCGCCGCAATCACGCTCTGCCTCGCCAGCCTTGCCTGGCTCTGCATCCCAGGGGCCGCTTCCGCATCTCCCGCCAGCCCGGCAGCTTCCACCCAGGCCGGCCAGGCGGGCGCGGCCCGCAACGCGAGCGCGCCGGGCACCCCTGGGATGCCGGGCGCGGGTCAGTCAGGGCTCAGCACGGTCGGCCTGCGCGGCTGGCAGGTCCAGAGCACGGCTGCTACTACCGACTGGACGACCGGAACCGGTGCGACCCAGTCAGGTAACGAGATCTCTGAGCCAGGCTTCGACACGAGCGGCTGGCTGAGGGTCCGGCCGGACAGCGCGGGCGCGGTCGGCACCGAGGTCGAGGCGCTCCTGCAGCACGGAGTCTGCCCGGACGATAGTTCCCTCGAGCCGGTCAACCAGAGCCCCTACAGCCACGCGAGCATCTTCTACTCCGACAACCTGCAGAACTGCTTCGGC
>JASHUE010000583.1:0-3582 GCA_030040195.1 Streptosporangiaceae bacterium
GGCGAGGCTGCCGTAACGGAATGGCCTGGCCAGCCTGCGCCGGTAGCGAACAGTGGGGATCGGCGGACTTAGCGCTGCTGCGCTCGGGTTATGGTCACTGTCAACGACTGGCGCGGACAACCACAATGAGGAGGGCACCCGTGACCACGCCTCCCAACGACCAGGGGCAGATAGCCCGGGTGCTGGCGCAGGCAGCAGAGGCCCCCATGTTCCCGATGGGCGACATGCTGTTCCAGCGGCTGCTGCGGTACCGGATCATCTTCCTCGGGCAGCAGGTCGACGACGATCTTGCCAACCGCATCTGCGCCGAGCTGATCCTGCTGTCCGCCGAGGACCGCAAACGGGATATTAACCTTTATATCAACTCACCCGGCGGATCAGTATATGCCGGAATGGCGATTTACGACGTGATGCAGTTCGTGCCTAATGACGTCGCGACCTATGCGATGGGCATGGCCGCGTCGATGGGCCAGTTCCTGCTGACCGCGGGCGCCGAGGGCAAGCGCTACGCCATGCCGCACGCCGCGATCCTGATGCACCAGCCGCACGGCGGCATCGGCGGCACGGCCACCGACATCCGGATCCAGGCCGAGCAGAGCCTGTACCTGAAGCGGCTGATGGCCGAGCGGATCGCGTCCCACACCGGCAGGCCCGTCGAGCAGATCGAGGCCGACTCCGACCGGGATCGCTGGTTCACCGCCGAGGAGGCGCGTGATTACGGGATCGTGGATCACGTGGTCCGCAACGCCGCCGACGTGGCCGATCCAAGTTCGCTGACATGACCACGGCTACCGAGATGATCAGAGTCCCGGCGGCCCGCCTGCCGGGAGTTGCGCGAACGGAGGAGGCGCACTGTGAGCGCTGACAACGGTTGGCGGCCCAGCCTGACTGAGTCGCGTTACGTCCTGCCCTCCTTCGTGGAGCGGACGTCTTACGGCGTCAAGGAGATGAACCCGTACAACAAGCTCTTCGAGGAGCGGATCATCTTCCTTGGCGTTCAGATCGATGACGCCTCCGCCAACGACGTCATGGCTCAGCTGATCACGCTCGAGTCGATCGACCCGTCGAGGGACATCCTCATCTACATCAACTCGCCCGGCGGGTCGATGACCTCGATGATGGCGATCTACGACACGATGCAATACATCCAGCCTGACATCCACACCTACTGCCTGGGCCAGGCGGCCTCGGCGGCGGCGGTACTGCTCGCGGCGGGGACGAAGGGCAAGCGGTTCGCGCTGCCCAACGCGCGCATCCTGATCCACCAGCCGGCGGTCGAGAGCGGCTACGGGCAGTCCAGTGACCTGGAGATCCAGGCGAGGGAGATCCTGCGGATGCGCACCGCGATGGAGCAGATTCTGGCCAACCACAGCGGCCAGAGCGAGGAGCAGGTACGCAAGGACATCGAGCGGGACAAGTTCTTCACGGCCCAGGAAGCGAAGGACTACGGGCTGGTCGATGAAGTTCTGACGATGCTGAAGCGCAAGACCGAGGTAGGGTCGTCCTAACCGGGAAATCCGGGAGGGCGGCCGGCGCGCCGCCTGCGGTGCTCCTTAGGCCCCAACTAGGGTCGCCAAGGCGGTACCGTCTAGGTTCACAGACGTTTCGAGCTCGCGGGTAGGTCTGACCTTCGCGTCCGGCCGGCGGCCTGGCAGCTTTGACGGCACCAGGGGCGCTGGTCGCTCGGCGGCGGCCAGCGGCTAGAAGGAGTAACTGGGTGGCACGCATCGGCGATGGCGGTGACCTGCTGAAGTGCTCGTTCTGCGGAAAGAGTCAGAAGCAGGTCAAAAAGCTCATTGCCGGTCCCGGCGTGTACATCTGCGACGAGTGCATCGATCTGTGTAACGAGATCATCGAAGAGGAGCTAGCCGAGCCGGCGGAACTGAAATGGGACAGTCTGCCCAAGCCACGGGAAATCTACGAGTTCCTTGACTCTTACGTAATCGGCCAGGACAAGGCCAAGAAGGGCCTGTCTGTAGCGGTCTACAACCACTACAAGCGGATCCAGTCGGGCGGAGACCGGGCCAGCGAGGATGGCGTCGAGCTGGCCAAGTCCAACATCCTGCTGCTCGGCCCGACCGGCTCGGGCAAGACGCTGCTGGCCCAAACCCTCGCGCGGCTGCTGAACGTGCCGTTCGCCATCGCCGACGCCACGGCGCTCACCGAAGCCGGATACGTCGGCGAGGACGTCGAGAACATACTGCTCAAGCTCATCCAGGCCGCCGACTACGACGTCAAGAAGGCCGAGACCGGGATCATCTACATCGACGAGATCGACAAGATAGCCCGCAAGAGCGAGAACCCGTCGATCACCCGCGACGTCTCGGGTGAGGGCGTCCAGCAGGCCCTGCTGAAGATCCTGGAGGGGACCACGGCTTCGGTGCCTCCGCAGGGCGGCCGCAAGCACCCGCATCAGGAGTTCATCCAGATCGACACGACCAACGTGCTGTTCATCTGCGGCGGGGCCTTCGCCGGCCTTGAGAAGATCATCGAGCAGCGGGTGGGCAAGAGCGGGATGGGCTTCGGCGCGATCTTGCGGGTCAAGACCGACAAGACCGAGGCTGACCCGTTCGCGGATGTGATGCCTGAGGACTTGCTCAAGTTCGGCATGATCCCGGAGTTCGTCGGGCGGCTGCCGGTCATCACGAGCGTGCACAACCTCGATCGCGAGGCCCTGATCCGGATCCTGACCGAGCCGCGTAATGCCCTCGTGCGCCAGTACCGGCGGCTGTTTGAGCTGGACGGCGTGGACTTGGAATTCACCGACGACGCTCTGGAGGCAGTGGCCGACCAGGCCATCCTGCGCGGCACCGGGGCGCGCGGGCTGCGCGCGATCCTCGAGGAGGTCCTGCTCTCGGTCATGTACGAGGTGCCGAGCCGCAAGGACGTCGAGAAGGTCGTGATCAGCGCCGAGGTCGTACTCGAGAACGTGAACCCGACCCTGGTGCCGCGCGATGTCGCGCGCCGCGCGCCACGGGAAAAGTCCGCGTAACTCGAGCCGTTTACGCGACCGGTTGCTCGGCGGCGGTTAGGTGCCCGTCGCTGACCCTCAGGACCCGGTCAGCCAGTTCGATAAGCGCCTTGTCGTGCGTCGCGACAATGCCCGTCATGCCCTCGGCATGCACGATCCTGCGAAGCAGCCCCATGATCTGCGTGCCCGTGGCCACATCCAGCTGTCCCGTCGGCTCGTCGGCGAGCAGGAGGCTAGCGTTGTTGGCCAGGCCCCTGGCGATCGCCACCCGCTGCTGCTCGCCGCCGGACAGCTCGTAGGGGCGCTGATGCTCGCGGCCCTCGAGGCCGACCACCCGCAGCAGGTCGCGAACGCGCTTCTCGCGCTCGGCCGGCGACCGCCGGGCCAGGCGCATCGGGATGCCGACGTTCTCCGCGGCGGTCAGCATCGGCAGCAGCGCGAACGACTGGAACACCAGCGCGATCCGGTCCCGCCGCAAGGCTCGCAGCTCGTCACCGTGCATCGCCGACATATCGGTTCCCTCGAACCAGACGTGACCGGACGTCGGCCGGTCCAGCCCGGCCAGGATGCTCAGCAGCGTCGTCTTGCCGGACCCGGAGCGGCCGACGACC
>JASHUE010000584.1:0-3415 GCA_030040195.1 Streptosporangiaceae bacterium
GTAGACCTCATTCTTCGGCTGACTCGCGGCCGATGGCGTCCCTGACCGCTTCAAGGCGCGAGTTTCGCGCGGTGAAGCCGGGTCGCCGGATGACGTCACCGGCAGCTACCCAATGCCCGAAGCCACCCGGCTCGCTCCTCGTCGGTCGGCAAGCAACCGGCCAGAAGGCAATCGCCCGCAGGAAGACAAAGGCGTACCTGCATCAGGGAGCTAGCCCCGGATTCCTGCAAGCGGATGCGCAGCTGACCGGGTGCATCTAGTCAGCGCGCAGACCGAATGCCTGCCCGACCGCGGCGATCCCGGCTGGGTCGGCGAATGCGAAGCTAAAGATCACCTCGTCCGCACCGGCGTCGACGTGACCGGCGACCAGACCAGGTATTTCGTGCGGCTGGCCGATGGTGAACCCGGCGATCTCCTCTGGTGACGCGGACGCCGCGAGCATCGCGTTCACCTCGGCCGTGTTCTGGCTGGAGGTTGTCAGGATCAGCGGTGTCATCCAGGTCACGCCGATCTCGGCCGGGTCCCGGCCCACCTCGGCGCAGTGCCGGTGCAGCACCTCGATCTTGCGGGCCAGCGTGTCCACATTGCCGCTGACGTTGCACTGGTCGGCGTACTGGGCGACCAGCCGCAACGTCCGCTTCTCGCCACCGCCGCCGATCATGATCCGTGGGCCGGCAGACTGCACTGGCCTGGGCTGGTTGCGCGCGTGATCGATGCGGTAGTGCTGTCCGGCGAAGCTCACGTCGTCGTCGGTGAACATGGCCCGGCAGATCTGGACTGCTTCCTCGACCATGTCCAGGCGGACCCGGTCCGGCGGATAGTCGACTCCGAGGCCCTGGTGCTCGACGTCGTACCAGGCGCCTCCTATGCCGAGGATGGCTCGTCCCCGTGAGATGACGTCCAGCGTGGTGACGATCTTCGCGAGGATGCCGGGGTTCCGGTAGGTGACGCCCGTTACCAGCGTGCCGAGCTGCACTCGCTGGGTGCGGGCCGCCAGCGCGCCGAGCAGGGTGTAGGCCTCCAGCATCGGCTGGTCCGGCCCGCCCAGCGGCGGCAGCTGGAAGAAATGATCCATCACCCACACCGAGTGGAACCCCGCCTCCTCCGCGGCGGTCGCCAGACCGGCAACGTGCTCGAACAAGTCGGCCGGGTCAAATCCCGAGAAGTTAGGCAGCTGAACGCCAAATTTCGTCATGCGCACACCGTAGCGATTCCGGTCGGCGGCGGACCGCTATCTGTAAGGGCCGGGGTGCGTGCGCGGCGGCCAGACCCGTCTCGAACGGGTGGACTGGCTGAGCCAGCCGACACTGACCGGGCCGTCAGCTGACCCGTAGGTTTACGGCGTCAGATCCGCAAAGTAGGTCGTGATCAGATCTTGGCGCACGATCCTCCGACTCTCGGAAGGCAGGCAGCGGGCAGGCCAGCCAGGCCGCGAACATTTCGCATGCGGTATGACCGCGCGAGTCGATGGCTGACGACGATGCGATCGCCAGTGGTCACTGGCTTGGGAAGAATGGGGCGCATGGCCGGCGAGGTTGGGCGTGAGCCTCAGTACGACGTGTTCGCCGATGAATTCCTTGACCATGCCCGGGACGGTTTCTTCAACGCCTACTACGACAGGCCGGCGTGCCTGGCGCTGCTCGGCGATGTCCGCGGACGCCGGGTCCTTGACGCTGCGTGCGGCCCTGGCTTGTATGCCGCCGAGCTGACCCGCCGCGGGGCGCATGTGGTGGGGTTCGACCACAGCGCGCGGATGGTGGAACTGTGCCGGACCCGGGTCGGCCAGGGCGAGTTTCGGGTGCATGACCTCGGCGATCCGATCGGCTGGCTGCCTGATCGGTGCGTTGACCTGGCCCTGTGCGCACTGGCTATCGAGTATGTCGATGACCGCGTGGCTGCTCTGAGCGAACTGCGCCGGGTACTACGGCCCGATGGAGCGCTGGTGCTGTCGCGCCAGCATCCAACGGGCGACTGGCTGCGCCATGGTGGAAGCTACTTCGACGTCCGGATGATCACCGAGACCTGGAGCAAGGGCTGGCAGGTACGGTACTGGCTGGCCCCGTTGGAGAGGACGTGTGAGGAGATCTTCGCGGCCGGATTCGTGATCGAGCGGCTCGTGGAACCGCGCCCGGTGCCCGAGGCCGAGGCCATCGACCCCGCGAGGTATGAACGGCTTGCTCGCGAGCCCACGGGATTCATCGCGTTCCGGCTCAGGCCCCGGCCTTAAGCCCGCACCATGTCCCTTATGACGACGACCACAACCGCGAGTCCATGACCAGAACGCCCGCCCGCAGCGGCAGAACAGGACCTTCGCGTCCAGCGTTGGAAACGCATAACATACGGTCTGGCCGCCGGGCCCGCTCAGCCGCAGTCAGGCTCTCCAACCATGCGGGAGGGCTTTATAACGCACGCAAAGCCGCCGACCTGCTCGCCTCCCGCTGTCGGCCAGGGCGCTGTCATTGCGCGCTGAACAGGTCGTTCTGCGCCCAGAGGTCTGGGCCTTCGCGTTACGCCTCTGCGGCGGGCGGTGTGGGTTGGCGTCAGCGCGGTGCGGCTGAGCATGCCTGATGCCAAGTGAACGGTTGAGGCAGCTAGCAGGGTGGAAGAGGTCAGGTTGCGCATGATCCTGCGAACAGCGACAGCGTGACGTGGCGGACCTGGGCCTGGCCACCGACCGTCACGTCGAGCGGCACACAGCCGCGGAACGGCGGGCGGGTGAAGGCGAAGCCCTGGGCGTAGAAACCGCCCGCCTGGCGGCAGGCATGGTAAGTCGCGGAGGTCACGCCGCGTTCGGAGCCGTTCACGGACAAGTCGATGACCGCGTGGCCGCGGGCGCTGGCCCCGATTGTCACCGTGACCGTCGCGTCCGGCCGGACCACCACGCCGAACTTGTAGGACCTGCCGTGGCGCCCGAACGGCCCATAGCCATGCCCGGCCGGAGTCTCGGTCGCCAGGGCGAGGGCGCCTGCGAAGTACATCGGCCCGACGGCCAGGTCGCGCGGCCCGGCGGTGACCGGCGCCGGGGCTTCGGGCCAGGACTCCGAGGCGCACGGCAGCACCAGCGGGTTGCCGGGGCTTCCGGACGGGCCGGTGAGGCGCGGGCTGCTCGTGCGGGATTGCGGGGACGCTGCAGTTACTGTCCGGTTCGTGTTCGACGCGGTGGTTGCCGTGCATCCCACCAGAGTGCTATAGGTCAGCGTGGCCAGGGTCAGCGTGAGGAACAATGACTGGCTGCGCACACGACCTATTCTGCTGCTCACCGCACACCATGTAATCGCTCGGTCGGCCGGGCTTCCTCCTGGGCAGGCGCGAAGTTCATACCGGGCATGGGGTTGTCAGCCCTTCCGGGCGGTGGGTCGAACAGGCCTTCTCGCGGCCGGTGGTGCCGGGCACGCCGGCGACGATTTCACCGTCG
>JASHUE010000585.1:0-5309 GCA_030040195.1 Streptosporangiaceae bacterium
GCCCGGCCAGCTTCCAGCGACGGGCCCCACACGTCCTTGGCCTTCTCCGGGTAATAGAAGATCGGCTCCCAGCCCTCGGCGAGTTCGGCCGCCATCTCGACGTTCTTCGGGCCGAGCGCGGCCAGGATGATCGGGATGCGCTCGCGGACCGGGTGGTTGATGAGCTTGAGCGCCTTGCCCAGGCCGGTGCCCCGGCCCTCCGGCAGCGGGATCTGGTAGTACGTGCCGCTGTACTCCAGCCGCTCGCGACGCCAGACGGCCCGGCAGATCTCGATGGTCTCCCTGGTCCTGGCCAGCGGCGCGTCGTAGGGCACGCCGTGCCAGCCCTCGATCACCTGCGGACCGGACGCGCCGATGCCAAGCGTGAACCGGCCGCCGGACACGTAGTCGATCCCGGCCGCGGTCATCGCGGTGAGCGTCGGCGTGCGCGAGTACAGCTGCATGATGCCGGAGGCGAGCTGAACCCGCTCAGTCACCGCGGCCAGGTAGCCCAGCTGGCTTACGGCGTCGTAACTGTAAGCCTCGGGCACGAAGACGATGTCGAGCCCTGCCTTCTCGAAGTCGGCCAGCTCGGCAGCTGTCTCCTTGAACCCGCCCGCGTAGTTCAGTGCCATTCCGATGCGCATGCAGCAGACCCTTCACGCCTCGTAGGCCGCTGCCAGCCCGGGGGACGGCCACCGTAACCCCCCGCTGTGCTGGCGGTGCCGGCAGTTCGCCGAAGCGACCACGGTTTGCAATCTCGGGATGAATCGTAACTGCCGTCCGTCAGCTCCGGACAGATCGAGCTTGTTCCTCCAGCAGGCCAGCCACGGCGCGCAGCGCGAGCTCGTAGGAAAGCAGTCCGAACCCGGCCACGGTGCCGTCCGCCACGCCGGCCACCACCGAGGCATGCCGGAAGGTCTCGCGCGCGGCCGGGTTAGACAGGTGCACCTCGACCAGCGGGGCGGTGCGCATGGCCAGCGCGTCCCGCAGCGCATACGAGTAGTGGGTGAAAGCGGCCGGGTTGAGTACCATCGGCAGCCGCCGTTCGATCGCCTCGTGGACCCAGCCAATCAGCTCGGCCTCATCGTCGGTCTGGCGAAGGTCGCACTTCAGCCCGAGTTCCTCGCCGAGTGCCGCGCAGGCCGCCGCGACGTCGTTGAGCGTGGCCGATCCGTAAATCTCCGGCTCGCGGCTTCCCAGCCGCGAGAGGTTGGGGCCGTTCAGCACGAGCACCGTGGTCGTCGTGCCTTCCGTCATCGGTTAGCTCACCTCCGCGAACGCCCGCTCCAGCAGGTCCTCGTCCGGGTCGGCGAGGATTCCCGGCCTGGCCAGCCCGTCGAGCACCACCAGCCGCAGCCGGCCGGCCCGTGCCTTCTTGTCGACCGCCATGACCAGGCGAAGCTCGGGCCAGCTCCCGCCCCGGTAATGCGTCGGGAGCCCGACCGCGGCGAGGATCTGGCGATGCCGCGCCGCAGTCACGTCGTCCAGCCTCCCCGCCAGCCGGGCCACGGCGGCCGCGAAGCACATGCCGATCGCCACGGCCTCGCCGTGCCGGACCGAGAAGTCCTCGACCCGCTCGATAGCGTGCCCGAGGGTGTGCCCGTAATTGAGAAACTCCCGCCCGCCGGCCTCGCGCAGGTCGGCTGTCACCACGCCGACCTTCATGGAGATTGCCCGCTCGATCAGCTCGCGTTCGTGCTGCCCGCCCGGCTTCGAGGCGGCCGACGGGTCCGATTCGATGAGGTCGAGGATCACCGGATCGGCAATGAACCCGGCCTTGATCACCTCGGCCAGCCCGCTGACGTACTCGGCCGCGGGGAGGGTCGCCAACGTGCCGATGTCGATCAGCACGCCCGCCGGCGGGTGGAAGGCTCCGACGAGGTTCTTTCCTGCCCTCGTGTTGATCGCGGTCTTGCCGCCGATCGCGGCGTCGGTCATGCCGAGCAGCGTCGTCGGCACGAGGACCAGCCGAACGCCACGCAGCCACGTCGCCGCGACGAAGCCCGCCACGTCGGTCACCGCTCCGCCGCCGACCCCCACGATCGCGTCGGCGCGGCCGAGCCCGGCATCGGCCAGCCGCTCCCAGAGCCACGTGGCCACGCTGATGTCCTTGGCCGCCTCGCCGTCGGGCACCGGCTCGGCTCGCACCACGTATCCCGCCTCGGTCAGGACGTCACACACGGCCCGCCCGGTCGCGTCGGGACTGCTGGCATAGATGACGACGACGGTCTGCGCGGTCGTGCCGATGAGGGCGGGCAGCTCGGCCAGAATCTCGGCGCCGATCACGATCTCGTGCGGCCGCTCTCCGCCCACCGCGATCCTGGTCGCCGTCATCGCGCCCGCTGCGCCCCGCCGACGGCCGCCGCGATCTGCGCCGCTATCTCCCCCGGCTCCCGGCCATCGGTCTCCACGGTTATCCAGGCCAGCCGGTGATAGACCGGCAGCCGCAGGTCAAGCAGCGCCTTGAGCTGCGCCCGCGGGTTGCCGAGCAGCAGCGGCCTCGGCCGGTCCATCCCGACCCGCTTGGCCAGCTCAGGAAAGCTCGTCTGCAGGTACACGACCGGCCGGCCGGCCAGCCGCTCCTGGGTGCCGGGATCCATGACGGCGCCTCCGCCGAGTCCGACGACCCCGTCCTGCCCGCCGATCGCGGCGGTCACCGCGGCCCGCTCAAGCTCACGGAACGCGGTCTCCCCGTCCTCGATGAAGATGTCGCTGACCGGCTTGCCTGCGGTCGCCTCGATGCTCGCGTCGGTGTCGGCGAAGCTCACGCCAAGACGCGCCGCCAGCTCGGTGCCGACCGTCGTCTTGCCCGCGCCCGGCGGTCCGATCAGGATTACGAGCGGGAACGAGGCGTGTCCGTTCTGCTCGGGTCCGCTTGTCGTCACCGGATCACCAGCGCCTTCCGGTAGCCGTCCGCGTTACGGGTGGTCTCGGCGACGCTGTCGCCGCCGAACTTCTCCAGGACGGCGTCGGCCAGCACCAGCGCCGTCATCGCCTCCGCCACCACTCCGGCGGCCGGGACGGCGGTCACGTCGCTGCGCTGATTGATCGCCTTGGCCGGCTCGCCGGTCCGCACGTCCACCGTGGCGAGCGCGCGGGGCACAGTCGAGATCGGCTTCATCGCCGCCCGCAGCCGAACCGGCTCGCCGGTGCTCATGCCGCCCTCGATGCCCCCGGCCCGGTTGGTACGCCGCCTGATGCCGTCGGCTCCGCCCTCAATCTCGTCGTGCGCCGCCGAGCCGCGCCGCGCGGCAGTCAGGAAACCATCTCCGACCTCGACGCCCTTGATGGCCTGGATGCTCATCAGCGCCCCGGCCAGGCGGCCGTCGAGCCGCCGGTCCCAGTGCACGTGACTGCCAAGACCCGGCGGCAGGCCGTGAACGACGACCTCGATCACGCCGCCGAGGGTGTCCCCGTCCATCCGCGCCGTATCGACCTCGGCCTGCATGGCCGCGCTCGTGGCCTGATCGAGGCACCGCACCGGATCGGCGTCGATCGCAGCGAGGTCCTCGGGGGCGGGTATCGATCCGGGCGGCGCGCTAACCGATCCGAGCGCGACCACGTGGCTCACGATCTCGGCTTCCAGGACCTGGCGCAGCAGCCGCCGCGCGACCTCGCCCAGCGCGACCCTGGCCGCGGTTTCCCTCGCACTCGCGCGCTCGAGGACGGCCCTGGCCTCGTCGTGCCCGTATTTCTGCATGCCTGCCAGGTCAGCGTGTCCCGGCCGGGGGCGGGTCAGCGGGGCATTGCGGGCCTGTGCGGCCAGGACGTCCTCCGCCACCGGATCCGCCGACATGACGGTCTCCCATTTCGGCCATTCGGTGTTGCCGATCCGGATCGCGATCGGGCCGCCGAGCGTCAGGCCATGCCTGACCCCGGCGGTCAGCTCGACCTCGTCCTGCTCGAATTTCATTCGGGCGCCGCGGCCGTAACCTGCCCGGCGCCGGGCTAGGGCCGCGGCCAGGTCGGCCGTGGTGACTTCCACCCCGGCCGGGATGCCCTCGCAGACCGCCACCAGGGCACGCCCGTGTGACTCCCCGGCAGTCAGCCATCGCAGCATGCAGCCGATCCTGCCATGCCCGCCCGGCCAGCGTTTGCCCGGCAGGCCGCCGGGTATTCCTGCCTCGCCATACGGGGAGTCGTCAGTCTTGCACCTGCCGCTACCCGCTGTCGGCCGGTGCCTTTTTGTGGTGCTTAGCGGTCTTCGGGGGAGGAACGTAAATGCGCCTGATCAGGCAGCTCGCCGCTGCCGTCGGGCCGAGCGTGCTTGTGCTCGGCTCCGCCGTGGCCGGGGCGGGAACTCTCGTCACGACCACCGCCTCGCCCGCCCAGGGCGCCACGGCCATTCCCCGAGGCGGCGCCACCGGGACGGTGAGTCCAAGCAGCGCTACTGCCGGCAGCTCGGTCACCTTCCAGGTGTTCTGCGCGAGCCTCGACACGGCGTCGGCGACGTTGTTCGGCACCCCGCTGGGCCTGCCGGAGCAGATCCCGATGGACAAGGAGGCAGCCGCGGGCGTCTTCGACGCCACGGTCTCGTTGTCGACCAGGATCCGGCCCGGCACCTACTCGGTCGACATGGACTGCTCCGACGGCAGCTCGGCGTCGGCGACGCTGACCGTCACCACGCTGCCGAAGCCAGGAGTCGGCGTGCCGACGGGCGACGGTACGACCTCGACGCAAACGAATACCGGCCTGGCGACCGCTGGCCTCGCGGTGGCCGGGGTCGGCGTGATGACGGGAATGGTCGCGCTGCGCCGCCGGTACTCTGTCCGCCAGCGATAAGGGCGCCAACGGCAGGCGGCCGGCTGCCCGGCCCGATTGTCGTGCGGTCCGGCCATCATCGTGCTCCGGTGCCGTCCGGCCAGTGCTGCCGCGGAGTGCCCTGCGGGTGGCGCGGGCCAGCGTGCGAGCGTCATACGGAGCCGGCTCGTTCCTTTGCCCTGGCTAGCTGGCGCTGGGTCGCTGCGAGCTTCTTGGCGGCAATTTCGAGGTCACGCTGCGCCTGTTTGCCGTCGCGGGCGAGCCGAGCGCTCTCGGACGTCGCCTGATCCAGCTCGCCTTCCAGGTGCTCGATCCGGCGCCGCAGGAACTGGCGCTGCTCGACCAGGCTGGCGACCCGAGCCTCAGCCTCCGCCGCAGTCGCTCCCGCGGCCTGCACAGCGGCCTCGGCCTCGCTGACGGCTGCCCGTGCGAGCGCGGCCTTCGCCTCGGCGCCCTCGTCAACGGCCTCCTGGCCGCGCGGCTGGCCCCCCTTGCTGACCGGGACTCGGCCCGCATGGGCCGGGGTGCGCCCTTCCCGCGCTGCTTGCGCCGACGGGGGCGGGCCT
>JASHUE010000586.1:0-9072 GCA_030040195.1 Streptosporangiaceae bacterium
AGACCCAGTACTCGCTGACCGGCGGGCAGAACACCGTCACCAACTACAGCTACAGCAGCACCCAGCCCAACTCCCTGACCTCGGCAACAACCACCGGGCCATCCGGCACCAGCACCAACAGCTACGGCCACGACGCGGACGGCAACACCACCACGCGCGACCTGCCATCCGGAAACCAGTCCCTGACCTGGAACCCCGGCGGTTCCCTGGCCTCCGACACCACGACAGCCGGGGCAACCAGTTACGTCTATGACGCCGATGGCAACGTGCTGCTGCAGGAAGACCCCAGCCAGGTCACCCTGTACATCTTCGGCGAGCAGATCGTGCTGCACGCCAGCCCCGGCTCGACCACCGGCACGATCACCGGGACCCGATTCATCTCGCTGCCCGGCGGCGGGCAGGTCGTCCGTACCGGCGGCGGCATCAACTACTACTTCGTGCTCACCAACCAGCAGGGCACCGCCGTCATCACCCTCAACCATGACGCCCAGGACCCGCTCTGGCAGCAGTACACCCCCTACGGCGCCCCCCGCGGTACCGCGCCGTCAAGCTGGCCCGACACCAACGGCCTCCTCAACGACCCCACCGACGGCGATACCGGCCTGACCATCATCGGCGCCCGCCAGTACGACCCGACCATCGGCATGTTCATCTCCCTGGATCCACTCCTAGAGACAACCAGCCCCCAGCTGCTCAACGGCTACACCTACGCCGCCGATAACCCGGTCACCGACGAAGACCCCAGCGGCCTCATGCTGGAAGGCTCAGGGGGTGCCCCGTGCACGTCCACAACACCGGGCTGCCCCGGCTACCAAGCCCCGCCAAGCCAGGGCTCCGGCAGCAGCGGCGGCAACCTGGACGTATGCGCCATCAACATCAGTGCCTGCGAAAGCTCGTATGTCAACGGAGACACCGGGCTCATCGAGAACGACAGGGGCGGCAGCAGCGCACCGGCACCGACCGCCTCTGAAAACACAGGCTCCTGCGCCCCGGAGATCGCGTGCGACCCGTCTCAGCAGTTCGGAATGTCAAGCATCGCCCGCCCAAGCGCATCGAACCCGATCGGCGATATCGCGAACTGGTGGGGCAGCCTTGAGCACGTGGGGGAAGAGCACGCGAATACTGGTAGCAGCGGCTTGTGCGTCAGCGCTTTGGCGACTCTGGTCCGAGGCCTGGAAACGTTCGACTGCATTGTCATCTCTTACAACAAAAAGACGGGGATCATGGAGATCGGCTCCACGGAGACGGGCGGCTCGGTCCACGGCACACCCGGCATCGGACTCCTTTTCGGGCCGGAGTATTCGAACGCGCCAGTCATCCCAGATTTTCGTGGCGAGTTCTCTGTTCGCGGGGGAAGCGCCACCGTAGGCCCTGTTTCGGGCGGAGTCGACTATTCCGTGGGATACGCTCCCAACGGCAGTCGGATCTACGAGCTGTTCGGGGGCGTCGGACCACCCTCGCTCGTTCCGCCTTTCCTGGACCTCGGCGGTGAAATCCACGAAGGATATACATATACCTACACGCAGACCTGGGCCAGCTTCCGGGTTCCGTCATGGCTCTATGGCCTATACGGCCTCGCCAGTTTCTAGGGCTAGCGCTGCTCGCGAGCCCACCCGAGGTAGCAGGCACGCCCCGGTCTGATCGGCAGTTCACTCCGCCGGTCAGATCGCTGGCGCGCCGGATAGGTCAGGGCCGGGCGTGACCGGCACGGCCATTGGAACGCGGCACCTTCAGCCCAAGATCGGCGTCGGCCGCGGCGGCACGCTCAGCCGCGTAGCTCCGGACGAAGGCCGACAGCGCGAACTGGTCCGCGGGACTGTCCTCGGTAAGCAGGCTGGACCGCACTAGCTCGCGCAGCAGGGCTCGCGCCTGGCCGACCGGGACGCCGGCCAGGCTGGCCGCCGCGCCAGCCGTGAATCCCGGGCCGGATAGCAGGGCGAGCAGGCCGAGCATCCTGGCGGCCGGGTCGGTCAGTTGCCGGTAGGAGCCCGTCAGCAATGCCCGCAGGCTGGTGGCCGGCTCGCCGGTCTCGACCGCGTCCAGCCTGCGATCACCATCCCGCAGGTCGGCGACGAGATCCCGGAGAGTCAAGCTCGGGTTAGCGGCGGCGCGCGTCGCGAGCGCGGCCAGTGCCAGTGGCAGCCGTGCTGACAAGCTGATCAGTTCCCCGGCTGCCTGCGGCTCGCCCACCAGGCGCTGGGTCCCGAGCCTGCGGGTGAGTAACTCCAGCGCTTCCGCCTGGCTGAGGACGTCGAGGAACAGCGGGCGTGCGCCCTCAGCGACAACGAGGCCGGTGAGCTGGTTCCGGCTGGTCACCATCACCGTGCAGGCGGGGTTCCCAGGCAGCAGCGGACGCACCTGGTCCGGGTCCTGCGCATTGTCGAGCACGATCAGCACCCGCAGGCCAGCCAGCAAACTGCGGTACAGCCCGGCCGCGGCGGGCGCTGCCTGCGGGATCCTCGCCGAAGACAGGCCCAGCGCGTGCAGGAAGCCGGCGATCACATCGGCGGGCGCCACCGGGTCGGCGGACGGGTCGAAGCCGCGCAGGTCCGCATACAGCTGCCCGTCCGGGAAGCGGTCGGTGACCCGGTGCGCCCAGTGCACGGCCAGCGCGGTCTTCCCGACGCCGGCGGTGCCGGCGATCGCCAGGATCACCGTCTCCCCCGCTCGGTCTCGTCGTGCCAGCGCGCCGCTGAGCACCCGCAGCTCGCCCGTGCGGCCGACGAAATCCGCCGACGATGGCGGCAGCTGCCGCGGCACGCTGCCCCGCCCGCTCCCGGGCTCTCGCAGCGACGCTAGTAAGTTCGGGCCGGCAACGGCGCTGGAAGCGCCCTGGCCCGCGGTGAAGAAGATGGCGGCGACCGCAGAGCGCGCGGCGGCCATCTCCAGTTGCTCGCGATCCTGGCTCTGCAGTGCGAGCGCGTCGGCGAGCCGGCGCACCGAGTGCCGGAACGGCCGCGCCGTCCGCCCGCGCTCCATGTCCGCGATCGCGCGGATGCTCACCCCGGAGCGCTGCGCCAGATCCTCCTGGGTCAGACCGGACGCCGACCGGTACTCGCGCAGCAGCGTCCCGAACCTGCCGTGTACTTCAGCGTCCTGTGTCAATCGCCTGGTCCAGCTCCAGCCTGATCAAACCGATGACAGTGCCTCATTACCGCCAGCCATTCCGCCACTTGTGGCTGGCACGAAGTGTGCCCTGTTTGCCGATAAATGAGCTTCGCTGGCGTCGTTATCAGTCCGCTATGATTCGATCATTACTGGCGGGCCGGGTTCTCTGCGGCGGTGAACGATGGCGGCCGGAACGGAGTTTTGCCTGCTCGGCCCGTTAACCGTGCGCTGCGGCGGCACGGCGCTGACGGTGCCGCGGGGTCGGGTGCGCGCGGTGCTGGCGGCGTTGCTGCTGCGCGCTAACCACGTGGTGTCGCTCGATGAGCTGGCCGAGGTGCTGTGGGGTGCGGACCTGCCGCCGTCGGCCCAGGTGAACGTGCAGAACTACGTCATGCGGCTGCGCCGCACGCTAGAGCCGACCGGGTCCCGGATCAGCACGCAGCCGCCTGGCTACCTGATTGTGGTGGCTGACGGCGAGCTCGATATCGCGCGGTTCGATGCCCTGCTGCGCGAGGCCAGGGCCGCGGCCGGAGATGGCCGCTGGCCGGAGGCGGCTGCCCGCGCCGCAGCGGCGCTGGCGCTCTGGCGGGGCGAGCCGCTGGCCGACGCCGACTCCGATGTGCTGGCAGCACGGGAGGCGCCGCGGCTGGCCGAGCTGCGATTGCAGGCGGCGGAGACGCGCATCGAGGCCGATCTGAATCTGGGCCGGCACGCCGAGGTCATCGGCGAGCTGCGGCAGCTGGCCGCGGCGCAGCCGTTGCGGGAACGGCTGCAGGCGCTGCTGATGCTGGCGCTGTACCGGGACAGCCGGCGCGCCGAGGCGCTGGCGACCTACCGCCAGGCCCGCCGGACTCTCGTCGAGGAACTGGGCGCCGAACCCGGGCCGGAGCTCCAGAAGCTGCACCAGCGGATCCTCGACGCCGACCCCGCCCTCAGCCTCGTCGACCCGGCAGCACCGGCGGCAGTTGCCGCGCCGATCCGGCCGACGCCGCCGCAGCAGCTGCCCGCTGCTGTGGCCGGGTTCACGGGCCGCGCCGCCGAGCTTGAGGCGCTGACCCGGATGCTGGACCAGGCCCGTGGGCCGGGGACGGTGGTGATCAGCGCGATCGGCGGGACCGCCGGGGTGGGCAAGACCGCGCTGGCACTGCACTGGGCGCACCAGGTCGCCAGCAGGTTCCCTGACGGGCAGCTGCATGTGAACCTGCGCGGTTATGACCCTTCCGGCAACCCGGCCGCCCCGGCCGAGGTCATCCGCGCCTTCCTGGACGCCCTGGGCGTCCCGCCTGGGCAGATCCCGGCCAGCGAAGAGGCCCAGGCGGGGATGTACCGCAACCTGCTGGCGGACAAGCAGATGCTGATCGTCCTGGACAATGCCCGTGATGAGCGGCAGGTCCGGCCGCTGCTGTCAGCCAGCCCGGCCAGCCTGGTGCTGGTCACCAGCCGCAGTCAGCTTTCCGGGCTGGTCGCCGCTGACGGGGCGCTTCCGCTGACCCTCGACGTGCTGACCCAGGCCGAGGCCGTGGACATGCTGACCGCCCGGCTCGGTACCGACCGGGCTGCGGCGGAGCCGGACGCGGTCGGTCGGATCGCCGACCTGTGCGCATGCCTCCCGCTCGCGCTGGCGGTCGCCGCCGCCCGTGCCGCCGCCCGGCCCGCCTTCCCGCTCTCCGTTCTTGCCGCCGAACTCGCCGATGCGACCGGCCGCCTGGACGCTCTGGACGCCGGAGATCCGGCCGCAAACGTGCGGGCGGTGTTCTCGTGGTCCACCCGGCAGCTCAGCGATGAATCAGCGCGGATGTTCGGGCTGCTTGGCCTGCACCCCGGCCCGGATATCTCTGTGCCAGCCGCAGCCAGCCTGGCCGGGGCAGGCGAGCCCGAGGCCCGCCGCCTGCTTCGCGAGCTGGCCCGCGCGCACATGATCGCCGAGCATGTCCCCGGCCGGTATGCCTTCCACGACCTGCTCCGCGCCTACGCCGCCGAGCAGGCCGGCCACACCATCAGTCAGGACGAGCGCGATGCCGCCATCGGCCGGGTGCTCGACCACTACCTGCACACCGCCGCTCGGGCCGTGCTGCTGCTAGTCCCGTCCAAGGAGCTGGTGGAGCTGGCCCCGCTCAGGCCCGGCGCCGTCGCCAGGCAGCACGCCGACGGTCCGCAGGCCCTGGCCTGGTTCGAGACCGAGCACCAGGTCCTGCTCGCCGCTGTGAACCTGGCCGCCGGATCCGGGTACGACCGCCACGCCTGGCAGCTGCCCTGGGCCATGGCCTCCTTCCTGCAGATTCGCGGGTACTGGCAGGAATGGGCCGCGGTCCAGCGCACGGCGCTGGACGCCGCGGCACGCCTGGGAGACGCCGCCGCGCAGGCCCTGTCTGGCCGTCTCCTGGCACAAGCCTGTGCGGCCCTGGGCGACGATGATCAGGCGCGTGAGCACTACGCCAGCTGCCTCGTGCTGTACCAGAGGCTCGGCGACCGGCTGGGCGAGGCCAGGGTCCGGCAGGGCCTCGGCTGGCTACCCGAACGTCAGGGCCGCTACGCCGAGGCGCTCGAGCAAACGGAGCAGGCGCTACGCCTGTTCCAGGCCATCGGCGACAAGCCGGGACAGGCTGTAACGCTCAACAATGTCGGCTGGCTGTATGGCCTCCTCGGCGACTATCAGCAGGCCAGCGCGTCCTGCCGGCAGGCAGTCACCCTGTGCGCCGAAGCCGGCGACCGCTTGTCCGAGGGAAATGCCTGGGACAGCCTGGGATATGCCGAGCACCATTTGGGTAACCTCGCGGAGGCCGCCGCCTGCTACCAGCGCGCGCTTAGCATCTTCCAGGAATCTGGTGACCGCTTCGATGAGGCGGACGTGCTCACCCACCTCGGCGACACCCTTCAGGCCGCCGGCGAGTTCGTGCAGGGTCGCGAGGCCTGGCAGGAGGCGCTGGCCATCTTCGAGGACATTCAGCACCCCCACGCGGCCCAGGTCCGCGCCAAGCTGGCCGGCACGATCGACCATGCTTCCCCGAGCCCGTCCGCGTAGCGGCGCGCGGACTTCGCCGACCGGACGGCGCCCGTATGAGCGCATACCCCAATCGGCGTTCGATCACGAGCGCTGGATTCTCATGTGCATGCGGACCGACGTCCCCGCGGCCGTCGATCGCACCTCGACCAGATCGCATACCTGATTCACAAGCCAGAGTCCCTGGCCGCCTGGCTCCCCCGGCGGCGGGCGGTGCAGCCCGGCCAGCGGGTCGGAAATATAGCCGGTGTCGTTGACCTGGCAGAGGACCTCGCCGTCGGCGCGCCATGCGAGCGCGACTCCGCCGGTTCTGGTGTGGCGCAGGGTGTTGGCCGCGACTTCACTCACGGCGATCATCAGGTCGGTGACCTGGGCGGCGGCCAGCCCGGCGCGCTCACCTGCGGCCGTCACCATGGCCCGCACCTGGCGCAAGTCGGAGCGGTACTCGACCACGTCCGCGTCCGGCGGCGGACTCGGCAGCGGCACCTGGCACCAGGCGGGAATCGCGTCCGGCCCTCCGTACTCCGGATTCGCCGCCACCTCGTTGCCGCCGCGGAACTGCCACCGATGCGCACGGCTGGCGTCGCCGAGCACGGAGCGCGGCAGCATGGCCGCGTTATACGGGCACAGCACGTCGGCCGTGAGCCCGGCCAGGGCCTGCTCTATCAGTGCCTCGTGCCGGACGGCCTCGCAAACCTCCGCGCTCGAGCGGCCGGGCCAGATCGATTCGGTGACGACACGGACCGGACTTCCGGCGTGCGCGTCGCAGAACGCGCGGAGGGCCGGTGCGATCCTGGCCGGATTGCGGCCCAACTCGGCCATGTCGGCGGTCCGGATGGCCACGCCGCCAGGCCAGTCAGGCAATGCCGCCATCAGCTGGGGGACCGCGATCAGGACCGGCTCGCCGGCGGCAACGGCCGTGCGCACGAACCCGTTCAGGCACGCGTGGTACTCGGCCGCGTCACGGTAGAAAAGCAGCAGATGGCGCGGGCCGCTGGCAATCGTGCCCTCAGGCACCGTCCATCTCCGGGTTCACCACCTCACTGCCGGCGTGATGCGGACCGCATGGCCTAACCCATCAACTCTCTGGTGCGCTGACACCAGAGACTGGGTGCATCTTTGACTTAGCCGCTGCAGCACGTCTACTTCCCACGCTGGCCGGAGCTATGCGCCCATTTCCCGGCACGCCGTGGCCATGCGGAGGCCAGCTCGCGGGAATGCGCGCACCTAGTATGGGGAGGTAACGGCTTCCTTGCCAGGTTCGAGCTTCCCGAGGTAGGCCATGGACGGTCTTGCGCTTAGCTCCGAGCAGCGCGATGGCAGCACCATCGTCACAGTTAGCGGCGATCTGGACATAGTAACCAGCGTGGCGCTCGATGACTGCCTGACTGAGGCTCGCGCGGCCGGCACGTCCGTGATACTCGATCTGTCCGCGGTCGATTTCATGGACACCAGCGCGCTGGCGGTGATCGTTGGTCACTGGAAGAAGCTCGAGGCGGCCGGAGGTTCGCTGGCGCTCGCCGGGGCCCGGTACCGCTACACCAAGACGCTCTGGATCACCGGCCTGGCTGACCGGCTCAACCTGTACGACAGTGTTGACTTGGCTGTCCAGGCGGCTAGCCTCGGTGGTTCGGCTGGCGGTGGCCGCTAAATCGCCGGCACGGCGACCGGTCGGCAGCAAACGGAGGTGAGGGTGGCGCTCTCGGACCTGACACTCCAGGCGGCGAGTCTGCTGAGGCTGTCCACGGCGACCGAGGAGCGCGCGCTACACCAGCTCGCCGTGCTGGCGGCGGGCCAGGTCCTGGGGTGCTCGGCCGCCAGCGTCGGCATCTGGCGGTCCGACGAGCTCACGGCCCAGGCATCGAGCCACCCGGACGCGACCAGGCTGACTCAGGTTGAGCTCGACTACGACCGTGGGCCCATGCTCGACTCGCTGGCGGGCCGGATTCCGGTCCAGTGCGATGACACGCTCGGTGATCTTCGATGGCCGGAGTACGCGTCGGCCGCCGTCCGGCTGGGCGTGCGCTGCTCGGTCACGATCTGTGCGGGAGACGAGGCTGTCGTCGTGCTGAGCCTGCTCGGCTTGCGTCCGAGGGCGATGGCGCTGGAGCAGCTGCAGCTGGCGGAGCTCGTCGCCGCCTTCAGCGCAGCCCTGGTCGACGCCGTCGCCGACTACCGTGACTCCCGGCTGACTAACGTGCAGCTTCAGGACGCCGCAGCCGGCCGCGCGCTGGTCGATCAGGCCAAGGGCATTCTGATGCACGCGCTGAACTGCAGCGCGGATGAGGCGCTCGCCCGGATTACGGACGTGTCGCAGCGCAGCAACATGCGGGCGACCGAGGTGGCCGCACGGGTCATCGACGCTCACAGCGGCCGGGCCAGCGAGCCTGCTCTCGCGGATCTCAGCCCGACCTCTGGCCGTGGGACAGGCAGCCGGCGGCCTCGTCCGCCGCGGCCACGGTGAGCCGGCGCCACGCGGCAGGCGGCCGGCGGGCTGATGTCCCTATACGCTGAGTGGACGGATGGACGGAGGTAGGGCTGCCCTATGGCGGAAGCTTCCGGCCGGGCGGCGAACGAGGCCATAGCCGGGCTGAGGTCCCGCAGTGCCGCGCTGCGGCAGGCAGCGGCAAACCCGAACGCGCGGCAGCAGGAGCTGCTCGACGCGGCGCTGGCCGAACTGGACGGGGCGATCCACGCGCTGACGGCCGGCGGCAACGGCGTGGCTGGTTCCGGTCGCGATGAGCTGGCTAGTGGCGCACATTCGGACCGGCGTCTCCTGCACGCGGTGTTCGCTCAGGCTCCGGTCGCGCTACTGATCGTCGATCCGGACAGCACCGTGCGCCGGGCCAACTCCGCCGCCTGCGAGCTGCTCGGGGTGGGCCCGGGTTACGCGACCGGCAAGGCGCTCATCTCGATGGTCGAGCCCGCCAGCCGGGCGCCGCTGCGCTCGCAGCTGGCCGCGG
>JASHUE010000587.1:0-5284 GCA_030040195.1 Streptosporangiaceae bacterium
TCTCCGGGTGACAGTTGGTGCCTGTTCGAATCGCTTCCGACCGACGACGGCGCCCTGCACTACCCAGAGGTCAGCGGCCATGATCCGGAACACTCCCGGAACTGCATCCGTCGCAATAGCCTGACCCGACAACACTAAGCCACTCAGGCGGCCACATCCGCGCCTCAATTTAGCGGCCTCCGGAGCCGTGTGCGCAGGTTCGAATCCTGCTGGAGGCGCAAATCGATGATCACGACAAGTAGTCACTGACCTGCGCTGATTCTTGCTGGATCCGGCTGATTAGCACTCTTCGCGATAGAGACGCGATAGAGACTTCGGCGCCCCATCCCGGCAGCTGAGGGTGCCCCGGATGACCTTCGCGCCCGCCGCGCGCCGTAAGAAGTCACTAGGCCATATGAGGCGCCGCACATGCCCGCACGCCAACTCCTATGATCACTCCAGGCCCGACAGCCGAGGGCCCGGCGGTCAGCATCTCGGTTGAGGTCGATGCTCGCCGCCGGGTCCTTGCGCCACGCCGCGGACCCGGCGCCGCGGACGTTTCCCTCGCCCGGCCCGCGGCTTCGCCTTCCCCGGTGAGCTACAGCGGCGCGGCTGACCAAGGCCCATCGACGCCAACTGCGCCCAGGCAGGTGCAGCCAGGCTCCCAACCCACAGATTCCCGGTGCGATCGGCTGGGTGGCAAGTCCTGCGCGGCCCGTTCAGCAGGCCTCAGATCCTCGAGCTCAATCGCAACTGCTGTCGTAGTTCGTGAAGTCTTCCCCGCTCTCGTCGATGGGCCCAGGATGAGCCATCGTCTTGCCGTTATTGTCTGTCATAGTGTTGGGATCCGGTATCCAGGAACTCAGGGTTCCCTCCGAGGTGCTGGCGCTGCCTATTACCGCGCCGGTGAATGTGACGGTGCCGAAGTTCGCGAGGTTATAGGTCCCAGGAGCCTCGGTGATTATCTCGGCTGAGCTTCCGTCGTAATGCGAGGCGGACGCGGTCACATCGAGAGTGTTGCCATTAGCTCCGTCAGAGACGTAGTAACTGTATTTACCCCAACCGGGCGTCGTCGGGGTGTAGCTCACGTTAGCGTAAATAGGGTCGCCGTACGTGACCTTTCCATACCACACCGGCGCATAGGTGCCAGTTGAGTTAATAACCAGTTCCTGGAATTCGTTGTGCAGATTGGGCTGGCCCTGGGCTGTGTCGCCGAACGACGTGCCTGCCTGAGCAAGGATCGAGGTGTTGTAACCGCCTATGCCGACCCAGGAGCCGACCGCAACGTTGCTGCACACCGACGAGCCTATGTACGGCTCGGCGTAACTCGCTTCGACGTAATTGAAGTTGGTTTCGCCGGTGGCGACGTAGCCGGCCCATGGCCAGCAGTAGATGCTAGATGACGAACACTTCATTTCGGGGCCGGCCGGGTCAGCAGGCCCTCCCGCAATGAGTTCTTCCGGCGGTGCCGAATAGCGGGCAGCACGCATAATCGTGATCCACCTGCTGCGGCTGCCGACCTCCTTGGCTGTGGGAATGCCGTACTCGCTGAGCCGGCCAGCCGACGCGGTGAGCGGGTCGAAACTCGGGGGAGGCACGAGAACTTCAGCCTTAGATCCGTCTATAGAGTAGATGTACGCCTCGCCTCCGCCCGGCAGCGCCTTCACGCCAAGCCGGGCGATGAACTCGTAGCCGCAGTCCCGCAGGACCGAGTGCCGGGTGCTGTACAGGTTCTCTATCGACGAGCAGATACGCGGCCAGTGCCCAGGGCGTGTGCTGGCATTGCGCGCGGGCGAGGAGGCCTGGCTGGCGCTGCTGACTCCTGGGCCTGCGAGCGTCAGGGCGGCCACCACCGCGGCAACGGCGGGAACCAGCAGGTGCATCGTTCTGACTGATCGGAGAAACGGCATGTCGCTATCCCTTCCAGAAAAGTGTGTTGTCATTCTCATCCTGCCAGTAGCCCCAATACTGCCGGCGATCACAAAACTGAGCAGCGAGGCACGTGCTGGCCATCACATAATTGACCGCCGCGACACCCGAGCAGAATGCCTTCCGTCTCGGGAACTGAAGTTACACATGCGGACAGTCATGGGGTATAGTGCTTTTGCCGCGGTAGCCTAAGGCTGTCATTCATGGCTTCTGAGCGTCGGGGCCTGTCTCCGCGCCTCTCACCTCGTCACTCATCCGGCGCAAGTGTTGTTCTAGGCTCACCAGAACAGGCTGCCAAGCTAGGCGAGCCATCGGCAGAAGCGATAGCTCAGCGGACCATCAGGGTCGACCTCCCAGCCCGCAGCACCATGAAGAGGGACGACGACCATCGTCCCCATTCTCATTGGTTGGTGAGTCGTTACCCGATGTCCTGTGTCCGCCGCTCAACCGTTCGTAATGCCCGGTTGATCGCCATTGATTTATAAGCGATGCCTATCGGCAGCGAACGGCAGTCGCGCGTTTGCGCACCCTCGCAGCGCCTTGTGCCCGGCCGGCCGACGTCTTGCCACCCGATGGCGCGGCGCAACGGCAGATCGTATGCCAGGATGACCCTGGGACGGCCCCTGGCGGTCATTGCGACGATGACAACGCAGTACCCCTGTTTCTACCGACCCGCTGACGGCACGGCAGAAGCTGGCTCCGGAGCGACACGAAAAATGCGTGCTGTCGGGAAGCAACTGCGGGGGGACAAGCTGCTGTCTCATCGCGGTTCACGACTCCAGGACGTCTCTGCGTGCGTAAGTTCGCACCGGCCCTGCGAACCGATTGTCGCCTCATGGGTTGCTTAGGGCAGAGGGATACAGCACCCCCCGCTTCGCGTGACAGGGCTCTAGAAGATCTTGTCAATGATCTCGTTCATGCAGCAATGGTTCCCTTGTCTGTCGGTTCCCAAGGGCCCGACAGCGGGCCGGCGGCATCCCAGAACGTCAGAACCCCCGATGGAATGGGCGCCGTACGTGTACATCCGGCCACATACGCTTTTGAACCATTCCGGTCGCTCAGCCTTCTCCGGAGTGTTGCGCTCCGGAATCAGTGGTTTCGGATACCCACGGGTTCTGGTGTCCTTCAGCTTCGCCAGTGTGATGAATTGCTCGAGCGCGCGTCCTACGTGGGCGGGCGACCGCGTCCGGGGCGGATCGGCGGGATCGGGGACACTGGATGCCGGCGAGGACCTGACCACAGGGCCGGCACCGCGTAGATGGCGGCAGCCACCGCATACGCCGCGCGCTCGTAGTTGACTCGCCATCCGACGAAATCCGGCCAGGCCTCGGCGGGATCGCGCTCGATCGGGAAGCCGACTTCGCGCATCCGGTCCACCGCCTCGAGGAACTCGGCGTACGTCACGGTGGTCCCGGCGTCCGGGTCGGGCTCGTCGGGGATGTCGAAGCCCATCGTCCGGGCGACCCGGTTGAAGCACCTGAACCCGCCGCGCAGGCACAGCCGGGCCGGGACCACCGGCGCGGCGCTGGGGGACAGAGCCAGAAACATGGCGGCGGAGTCCAGCACGGCCAGCAGCGCGGTCACCCAGGACGACAGCGCTCCCGGCGAGCGAAATCGGACCAGCACCGGGTAGGTGGTGTGACTCTCGGCGACGTCTGCGGCCCAGTTCTCCCACCGCGCGTACAGATCCGGCAGCGTATCCAGGGTCGATACTCCTGATCCCAGTGCGTAGTGGGTACGCGCCAGCAGCTCCGGGCCCCACGAGGGCAGCCCGGCTCGCTCGTTGAGCAGGGCCACTTGAGTCTCCCGGCGGTTGAACGCCGCGTACAGCGTCGGCAGGTAGGCGATCTGCAGCGTAATGATCACCAGGCCGGTCGCCGCGGCCAGGAACACGATTACGGCCGGCACGGTGCCGGCCGGTACCGCGAAGCCGAGCGTGAACAGCGAGGACCCGGAGTCAACGAAGGCGGACGCGACTCCGGCGGGCGCGAACGGCCAGAACAGCAAGGCGAACCCGACGTACGCCACGATGAGCCACGCCGCCAGCTGAGCCAGCAGCAATACCGCCGCCTGAGTGGCGCGCACCCGGTCCCAGCGCTGGACATCTTTCATGATGTGCCGCGCCACCTGGTGATAGACCCAGTCGATCGCCTTGTCGACCCAGCGTGTCAGCATGCTGTTGACCGGCCGGGACACGATCAGCGTGACCGTGACGCTCGACAAAGCCGTGAGCACGAGCAGGCCGCCGAGCACGGCTGCCACCACGCGGACGGCGAACGGCATCACCATCGAATCTTCCTCCGCCTCACCAGGCTGCCCCGAACCTACCGGGCAGCTGTCGGCCTAGGTGCCGGGAGGTAGGTCGGAGGGATGCCGCGACTATTCCCCGCCCGGTTCTCAGCCTCCCGTTCACGACGACGTGGCTAAATCGCATTGAATCAATGTATATATCCTTTAGTTGCATGATGTCCGACGACGTACTGGCAGCAGAGAGGCGGGCTGCACGAGCACGGACAGACAACTACTGACGTTGTTCGCGAGAGACTGACGAGAGACATCGCATAGTTGCGAGGCCTCAAGTCGGGATCCAAACTAGGCGATGAGGTTGCTGCGCAGCCGAGCTTCGGACCCGCTCGCGGTCGGCTGCCGAAAGGTGAGACGTCAAGGTCGTCGTTGTCTCCAGAGGTCGGCTGCGCCGGTGAGCGGCCGGACTCCCCTGCGCGGGACTAGGCCGTGGCGCTGTAGTCGATCGCGCGGAAGCAGCCATGAACATGGTCGTTGACGACGCCGACGTTTTGCATGAACGCGTACACGCTCGTCGGCCCCACGAAGCGGTATCCCTGCGACTTCAGTTGCTTCGCGAACGCCTCCGCCTGCGGGGTCGATTTCGGTAGGTCAGCGAAGGACCGCGGGGCTCGCGTGCGGTTGATCTCGTAGGACTTCGCCAGCGTCGTGATGCTCGGCGAGGCGGACAGCATCGCCCGCGCGTTGTCGACAGTGGCCTGGATCTTCCCGCGGTTGCGGATGATGGAGGCATCCTGCACCAGCCGATCGACGTCCCGCTCGGTCATCCCGGCCACCTTGGCGACATCGAAGCCCCGGAAAGCCTTCCGGAACCCCTCCCGCTTGCCGAACACGATCGACCAGCTCAGTCCGACCTCAAACACGCCCAAGGTGAGCGCCTCGAACATCGCTGACTCGTCGTGGGTGCGGGTCCCCCACACCTCGTCGTGATAGCGGGCAGACGCCGGATCGGTGGCGTCGACCCAACCGCAGCGCGGCTTCCCATCGCGCCCGATGATCACGTCACTGCTCATGCAACGAATGATTTCACTGGCCGCCGACAGGGCCATGACCAGCCTGCGCCGCCCCATCC
>JASHUE010000588.1:0-3645 GCA_030040195.1 Streptosporangiaceae bacterium
CGGGCCGCGGCACCCGGCCCTGGACGGGTCGCTCGAGGCGGAGCTAGCGCTGCTGCTCGGCCAGCCGTGGGATGACGAGCTTGAGCCGTTCCGCCGGGCGGGCGAGGGCGCGCCGGTGCGCTGGCTGAACGCCACCGGCTGACGGCGAGCCGAGGCCTGATCGTCGTCGGTGCGCTGATCGGCAGCCGTAGAACGGCCCGGTTACCGAATCAGTCGCGGTATATAGTGATTGCGACTGATTCAGTAGCTGGAGGACCGTATCGTGGCCGATACCGGGGACGCTGTGCCACCGGGCCATCCTGGACCGGGCGGGCCGCTCTCGGCGACGCCGCGAACCAGGCACCGGCGGCTGCGCGAGCAGGGCCGGACGTCGCGGGCCGACCTGTTGGCCGTGCTGCGGGCGGGGTTCATCGCCCACCTCGGCGTGCCCGCCGAGCACGGGTTCATGGTCGTGCCGACCGTCTACGGGTTCGACGACAGTCACGTCTACGTGCACGGCTCGGTCGCCAGCCAGAGCCTGGCCGGGGGCGCCTGCTACTGCCTGACGGTGACGGTGGTCGACGGCCTGGTGCTGGCCCGCTCCGTCTTCGAGCACGCCGTCAACTACCGCAGCGCGATGATCTACGCGATGCCGCGGGTCGTCACGGGCGACGAGGAAAAGCTGGCCGGCCTGAGGTCGGTCTCCGAGCACGTGGCGCCGGGCCAGTGGGATTACGTCCGGCGGCCGAGCCGCAAAGAACTGGCCGCCACCAGGCTGCTCGCGATGCCGCTGGACGAGGCGTCGGTGAAGGTGCGTACCGGGCCGCCCGACGACGGGGACAGCCCGGATGCTGCGCTCGGCCTGTGGGCGGGCGAGTTGCCGCTGGACACTCGGTGGGGCCAGCCGGTACCCGACCCATCGCTGCCGGCCGGAATACGGCCGCCCGCGCACATCAGCGGCCGGGCAGGGAGCTTGGCCCACCCCGGCTAGCCCGGCCCCGAGGGTCGGTCTGGTCGCTCGCCTAGCAGCGAAAACACGCTCTAAAGTGTTGGACACGCCTGGGATAATCGATTCATGTTCGGAACCAGGGACGATCCGCTCGTGGGCAGGGCGGCCGAGCTCGCCCGGATGCGGGAGCTACTTGCCGAGGCCTCTTCGGGTCAGTCCGTGGTGCTGCTCATCAGCGGGGACGCCGGCGTCGGGAAGACGCGGCTGATCACCGAGCTGTCCCGGCTGGCCGCCGTCCGCGGCTTCACCGTGCTCTGGGGCCGCTGCGCTGAGCTGGCGGATACGGTGCCGTATCTTCCGCTGGCCGATGCGCTGCGCGGCGGCGCTCTCGGAGCTAACGCCGACGGGTCGCTGCACGACGCGGTGGCGACACGGCCCGCGCTGGCGCGCCTGCTGCCTGACCGGGAGATCAGCAGGCAGCCGGCCGACCTGCCGGGAGTGGCCCAGCAGCAGCTGTTCGGTGCCGTTCTTGGCATGCTCTCCGAGCTGGCGGGTGCGAATCCGGTCCTGCTCGTGCTCGAGGACCTGCACTGGGCTGACCGGTCGACCCGCGACTTGGTGACGTTCCTGAGCCGGCTGCTGCGAAGCGAGCGCATCGCGCTGGTGCTCAGCTACCGCACCGACGACATTCACCGCGGCCATCCGCTCCGCCCCGTGGTGACGGAGCTGCAGCGGCTGCCCAGCGTCACGGTCATGGACGTCGGGCCGCTCGGCTCCGAGGCGATGGCGGAGCACCTGACCCAGCTGGCCGGCGCCCGTCAGGACGCCCAGGTCATCGACCGGGTCATCCGCCGGGCCGAGGGCAATGCCTATTTCGCTGAGGAGCTGCTGGCGACCTCGTCGGCCGGCAGCGAGCTGCCTACGGGGCTGGCCGACCTGCTGCTCGCTCGCACCGTCGACCTGTCCGCTGAGGCCCAGCAGGTGCTGCGCGCGGCGGCGGTGGCCGGCCGTCGGGTCGACGATGAGCTGGTCATGCGGGCAGCCGGGCTCGCGACGGCCGAGTACGAGGGCGGCGTGAGGGAAGCGGTGGCCCGTCAGCTGCTGGTGCCGGACGGCCCGAACGGCCTGGCGTTCCGGCACGCGCTGCTGCGCGAGGCGATCTATAACGACCTGCTGCCGGGCGAGCGGACCCGGCTGCACGCGCGGCTGGCCGAGCTCCTGTCCGACGAGCGGCGCCTGACCGAGGTGCCGGGATCGGCCGCCGAGCTCGCCCTGCACAGCCTGGCCAGCCACGACATCCCCGGCGCTTTCGCGGCGTCGGTCCAGGCGGGCGACGAGGCGTGGCGGATGGCGGCGCCCGCGGATGCGCACCGCTATTTCGATCAGGCCCTGTCGCTCTGGGAGCGCGTGGCCGAGCCCGAGAAGATCGGCGGGATGAGCCGCGGCAAGCTCGGTCTCAAGTCTGCGCTCAGCGCCGCGGACAGCGGGGAGGTCAGCCACGCCGTCAAGCAACTCCGCCGGCTCGCGAAGTACCTTGAGCAGTCCGCGGAAGCCGACGTCGTGCTGCTCTGCCGGGTGAAGGAGCGGCTGGCGTATTTCGCCCTCGACCTCGACGAGGGGGAGGCCGTGAGGATGGCGCAGGCCGCCGTGGACCTGCTGCCGGCCGAGCCGCCGAGATGGGAGCGTGCCCGCGCCCTGGCCACGCACGCGAGGACCCTGCTCAGCTACGACGATACCGAGCCGGCCAGGATCCGCGCCGAGGAGGCCGAGGTGGCGGCCAGTGCCGCCGAGGCACCGTGGGTCCAAGCCGACGCCCTGACGACACTCAGCGGAGTGCACGAGCGGGCCGGGGAGATCGACGCGGCCAAGAGGATCAGCACCAAGGCGGTCGAGCTGGCCACGGACACCGGGATGGAAGGCGTGGAGTTGCGCGCCAGGTACCTGCTGGCCCGCCTGCAGCTGGAGTCCGGCGACCTGGCCGGGGCTAGTGCCACCGCGCACCTCGGCGTGCATCTGGCCGAGCGGACCGGGCTCAGCCTCGCGCCGTTCGGCGACGGCCTGAACTACCTGCACTACCTGGCGCATTTCGCCGACGGCGACTGGGACCACGCGCAGGCTATCGCCGACCGGTTCGCGGTCAGGGTGACAAACGTCGCCGAGGCACGCCTATCGGCGATGGCGCTGTTCATCGACGTGGCCAGGGGTAGCCATCGGGTCGCCGAGCGCAGGACCTGGCTCACGCCCTACCTGGCCGAGGACTGGCTGACCGAGTACATCGCGGGCGGCCTGTTCGCGGAGGACGCGTACTGGGCCGGCGACCTGGACGCGGCGGTCTCGGCGGTGCAGGTGACGCTCGAGGCTTCGAAGGGTATGGACCACGAGTACGGCGTGTACGCGCTGCGCCCGGCTGCAGTCGGGCTGGCGGCGATCGCCGATCAGGCCCGGCACGCTCGCGCGGCGGGCCACGACGAAAGCGCGGCGATGCTCGCCGCCGACGCGATGCCGCTGGTCGAGGCAGCCAGGGTCGGCGCGCTTGGCCAGAAGAGCCTCGGCGTCGAAGGACGCGGCTGGCTGGCCAGGGCCGAGGCCGAGTGGCGGCGTGCGACCAACGACAACGACCCGGCAAACTGGCAGGCGGTCGTCGACGCCTTCGGTCCCGACTTCGTCTACGAGTCGGCTCGGTCGCGCTGGCGGCTGGCGGAGGCACTGGCCGAGGG
>JASHUE010000589.1:0-3234 GCA_030040195.1 Streptosporangiaceae bacterium
CTGGGACTTGAGCGCCGTGAGCTGGGCGGCGGTCGGTACGGCGGCCGCACCCTGCACGGCCTCGGCCGCCCTCTCAGCCGCGTTCTCCGGTGCGCTGGGGCTGGACTGACCGTGGGTCGCCGAGGACCTGGCCGCCTTGTCCGGGGCCGGCGACCCCGTGGGCGAGCTGTGGCTAGGCGCGCCGCTCGAGCAGCCAGCGGTGACCGCGAGCGCGGCCGCGGCCAGGACGCCGCTGGCCCGGTACCAGAGCCGTCGAGTTCGCAAGCGCGTTAACCTCCGAGGTGGCCGGGCCGGCCAGGCGCCACCCGGTCAGCCTGCCCGGGCCTGAGGCCGCAGGGCTCTATCAGCATCAGTCCGGCCGAAGGCAGGGGCCTGGGCATATGTCTCCGCCATACCCATTCCGTGACGGCCATGGGAACAAACTACATTAAACGGCGGAGTCCTCGTTGCGCTGAGTGACGAATCTACAACACGACGGGTGCTCGGTCCGCGCTCCCGGCCGGTCCGGCTCGTCCCGCGGGACCCGTTGATCACTCTCATCCCTCCGCTCACGCCCAGGGGCGGTCACCTACCTCCGAGCGCGCCCGGCCGGGGCGTCGGGCACCCTCCCGCCAGTCGCTTCCTCCGCCACCGCCCAGATTGCGCTTACCGACCGGGTCGCGGCCCCCCGGCATCAGGGCGGATATGACAGTGGAGGGCGGATCACTGCTGATCTAGCGACAGCTATGGCGCCTCCGCTGTCGTTCCAGACGCCACCGGCCGGCAAGCCCCGGCCGGCAGGCCCCGGCCAGGCTGGCCCCGGACCAGGCGGGACCCGGCCAGGCCGGGCACCTACCAGGTGCCCCGGTGCACGACCTCGTCGAACGGCTTCCGGTCGGGCTGGCGGATTGGCGCGAGCGGCCGTCCGGCCGGATAGCCAAGCGAGATGAGGAACGAGCACGTCCGGTCGGACGGCAGCCCGAGCAATCGGTTAGCCGCGGCTTGGTCACCCACGCCGGCGTGGCCGCTGCCGATCCCCAGGTCGGCGGCGGCGATCATCATGGTCATCGTCGCCTGGCCGAGGTCGAACTGGACCCGGCGGCCCTGCTCCGCGTCGGCGCCCACCACGAGCGCGACGGTCGCGGCGGACGACGCCACGTGCTTGGCACCAACCCAGACCGTAGACAGGTCCCGTAGCTGCGCCCGGTCCGTCACGACCACGAAGTCCCATGGCTGGGTGTTCTGAGAGGACGGCGCGCGCCGGCCCGCCTCCAGGATCCGGTCGAGGTCCTCTGGGCTGATCGACTGGTCGGAGAACGACCGCACGTTCCTGCGTGAGGTGATGGCATCCCAGGTCTCCATGGATTGATCCAACACCACGTCCGGACCGGTCGTTCCCGGCGGGCTGGCTCCGGCTTGCACACCGCCGGCCCCGGACGCGCGGTCATGGGGCGATCGCGGCCGCCATGGGGTAGCTCCCGACGTTGACGGTCGCGATCGCCTCCCTGCTGCTGGTGTTGAGCAGCGTGACCTGCCCCGCGTACGGGCTGACGACGACCGCGGTCGCGCCGGTCGGCGCCAGCTCGATCGCGGTCGGGTACGAGTACGTCCCGATGAGGATCGGGCTGCCTGCCTTGCCCGTCGCGATGCTGACCGGAGTGACGGTGCCGGAGATCGTGTTGACCACGAATGCGGTCTGGCCCGACGCCTCGATGGCAACGGCGGTAGGCGAGTAGCCGACTCCGATGGTCGAGACGGCGCCCGCTAGCGCAGCCGCAGCAGGCGGACGGATGGACCTCGCGGCTTGTATGACCGACACGGTCTCCGAGTCGCCGTTCACCACGTAGACCCTGGAACTGTCGGGCGTGACGGCCAGCGCGTCCGGCGCCTGCCCGACCACGACCGGAGCGCCTGCCCTGAGCGTGCGCGTATTGATCGGCGTAACGGTGTCCGATCCGAAGCTGGCCACGTATGCGGTCACGCCGTCCGGCGCAACGCTGACCGAGAACGGGTAGCTGCCCGCCGGGATGGACTGGCCCGCCTGGTCGTACGGCAGCCGGATCGGCGTGACCGACCCGCCGCCCCAGTCCAGCACCAGCGCGGTGCGCCCGTCGGGCGTGATCGCGATCGCCCGTGGCATCGACCCGACCGCGATGGGCGGACCGGGGCGTCCGGTCACCAGATCAATCGGCGTGACCGTGTCCGAGCCCATGTTGGTCACGTATGCGGCCTGTCCATCCGGTGCGATTGCGATCCCCTGCGGGTCGGCACCGACCCGGATGGGCCTGCCCGCCTTCCTGGTGGCCGTGGCGATGGGCGTCACCGTGCCGGAACCGCTGTTTACCACGTACGCCATCGCGCCCGACGGCGAGACCGCGACCGCCACCGGGTCGGCGCCAACCCCGATCGGCTTGCCGGCCCGGCGGGTGACCAGGTCAATCGGCGTGACCGAGTTCGAGGCGGAGTTCACCACGAAGGCCGTGGGATGGGCCGGTCGTCCCGCCGCCAGCGGCAGCACGGCGCCAGCGACCGATGACTGCTGAGCGGCGGGGCCTGCCGGTACACGCGTCGAGGACGCCGGGCGCCGCGCTTCCAGGAAGGCGGTGCTCGCGGCCTGCGCGGCCGCGCGGCCGTGCAGGAACACGTCGTTCACCGGCTGCGCGTACCGGTCGTTGGTCGTCAGCGTGCCCAGCCCGAGCGCCGCCTCGATCGTCCTGAGCAGGCTGTAGTGGGTGTACCGGATTCGCGACACGTACCCGCGCCGTACTCCCCGCGAGCCGATGATGATCGTCGCCACGCGCTGCGCCGGTCGCTCGTAGTCGTAACCGTCCTCGTCGAACGTGATGATCGCCATCGACCGCTGCGTCCGCCACGCCGGGGAGCGCATGATCTCGCCGAGTTCGGTCGCGAGGAAGGCGTCCCCGGCCTTGATGCCGCACCCTTCCATGTCCCAGCAGTCGTCCGGGCTGACCCAGGCGAAGTTCGGTGTCGTGTCCGCATGCGCCAGATCCGCGGTCAGCGCCTGCAGCGGGACGAGATGGGCCGCGCAGAACGCGGGCCGGTCACGCACGTCGGCGAAGTACGTCATCGGCATGTCGTCGTCCCAGTAGTAGCCGTGTACGGTGTCGTCGCACGGCCCGTCCGCGCTCTGGAGATAGGCCTTCCAGGTCTCGTGCGCGGTCCCGATCAGGTCGCTGATATTCCTGGCCCGGATCGTGTACTGCGGGTTCTCCTCGAGCGGATCGTCCAGCGGTA
>JASHUE010000590.1:0-13156 GCA_030040195.1 Streptosporangiaceae bacterium
GCACCACGCGCCGTCCCAGCAGACGGTGGCCGTGACGTTCACCGGCCGGCCGATCCTCGGCGTGCGGGCCTCCTGGGAGGTGTTCGCCCTCGGGCCCCGTGACCTGGTCGCCATCGACCTCGCGCGCGGGAAGATCACGACCACGGTGCTCCCAGCCAGGGTGAGCGGCGCACCGTACACGTGGTTCCTTGTCGGGCCGCGCGAGGCCATCATCCGTTCCGTGGCCGGCTTTGAGCCGGGTTACGTCGTTGCCGACGGCGGCCCGGCCCGCCCGCTGCCCGGAACGCTGGCGGGCGACGGTCCGCTGCTCCCCGGCCCCGCGCCCGGCGAGGCGTGGCGATACTCCTGGCTCGGTGACTCGCCGACCATGACGCTCGTGACGCTGGAGGGCCGTCCGGTCGGCCCGACGATCACGCTGGCGCCGCCGCATCACCCGGGGCCGGGAATGCCAGCAGCCGACGGCTCGGGTGGCGTTCTGCTGCTGGGAAGCGCCGGGGAGGTCTACGACGCCGGGCCTGATCGGCGCCTTCAGGTGAACGGGCAGGTGATCGCGGTCGGGCCGACCCGCTGGCTCATGGTGTCGTGCCGCAACGGCCCGCGCTGCCGCAACGTGGTCTACGACCCTCGGTCTGGTGCGTTGCGCGTGCTGCCAGGCCCGGCGCTCACGGGCTTGGCGTACACGTGGCCGCCAGCGGGCGTGATCTCGCCGGACGGCTCGGCTGCCGCCATCATCGATACTGCCGCCGTCGACACCACCACCGGACCGGCCACGATCCGCCTGATCAACCTGATGACGGGCGCCGACACGCGGCTCGCCGTGCCTCCCGACCAGGACGCCGGCAGCCAGTCGATGGCCTGGTCGCCGGACGGCCGGTGGCTGTTCCTCACCGACGACGGACGGCTGCTGGCCGTCAACGCCAGGACGGGGCAGGTGACGGGGCTCGGCGTCAAGCTGCCGGACGTCAGTCAGGTGGCAGTCCGCCCCTGACCCGCCTGGGGCGGCCCGGCACGCGCACGACCAGCGCGCCCGGCCGGACTGCCACGGTCAGCGAGTCGGACGGCCCGATCATCTCGCCGTCCACCTGTCTGGGCAGTTCCTGACCGGCCCGGATCTCAACCCGTCGCGCCCGGTACCGTTCCAGGCGGCTGTCGTCGCGATCGCTCGCGGCGAGGACGCGAAAGCCGACGCTGGTCCAGTCGGCCAGCCCGGCCGGGGCGAGTATCCCGACGTCGAGCACGCCGTCGTCCGGCCGGGCGGCCGGGAGCAGCGGGAACCCGCCGGGCAGCAGGCCGCAGTTGCCGACGACCACGGTCCTGGCCCGCCTGACAAATTCCGGGCCGGCGTCCAGCCGGATGGTGAACTCAGCAGGCCGGGCGGGCAACTGCCGAGTTGACGCCGCCGCGTAGGCGAGCCAGCCCGCATGCCGCTTGAGCCAGTCGGGCGTGGCGCCGACCACGGCCGCGTCCAGCCCGATGCCGGCCATCGCGACACTCGTCATGCCATCGGCGATGGCCAGGTCGATCAGCTTGTCCAGCCCGCCGAATCCGGCCCGCAGGGCCGCGCTCAGATCTCGCGGCACCCCGAGCGAGCGTGCCGTCAGGTTTGCGGTCCCGGCCGGCACGATCGCCAGCGGCACGCCGGTGCCGGCCAGCTCCAGCGCGCAGGCCCGTACGGTGCCGTCACCGCCGACGGCGAACACGACGGCGGCGCCCTCGTCGAGGGCCTGCCGCGTCATCCCCGCGCACCCGTCGGCCAGCGTGGTCATCAGCACCAGCGGCGGCGCCCAGCCGGTCTCGGCGGCGGCCTGGGCAAACCGGGTCCGCAGCCCGCCCAGACCACGGGACCGCAAGCCGTTCACCACGAACGCCGCCAGTCCGGGATTCGCCGGCCGTCGGGCGGCGAATCCCGCATCGCCGTGCCCACCGGGGAGGGCATCCCCGGACCCGCCGATGTCCCGCTGCCCGTCCCGGTCCACCGGCCTAGAGCACGGTCGCCAGCACGTCCCGCGCCTCGTCCTGGATCCTGGCCAGGTGCCCGGCACCCCGGAAGGATTCCGCGTACAGCTTGTACACGTCCTCGGTGCCGGACGGGCGCGCGGCGAACCAGCCGGACTCGGTGACAACCTTGATGCCGCCGAGCGGCTCGCCGTTGCCAGGCGCGGTCGTCAGCCGGGCCAGCACCTTGTCCCCGGCCAGTGTCTCGGCGCTGAACTGTTCAGGGGACAGCTTGGCCAGGGCCGCTTTCTGCTCGCGCGTGGCCGGGGCGTCGATCCGCGCGTACACGGACTCGCCGAGCCTCGACGTCAGCTCGCGGTACCGCTCGCTGGGGGTGGCGCCCGTGACGGCGAGGATCTCGGCCGCCAGCAAGTCCATGATGATCCCGTCCTTGTCCGTGGTCCACACCGAACCGTCGCGGCGCAGGAACGACGCGCCGGCGCTCTCCTCGCCGCCGAACCCGATGCTGCCGTCGCGCAATCCAGGAACGAACCATTTGAACCCGACGGGCACCTCCATCAAGCCGCGCCCGAGATCGTCGGCGACCCGGTCGATCACCGACGAGCTGACCATTGTCTTCCCAACCGACGCCTGCGCCGGCCACCCCGGCCGGCGGCTGAACAGGTAGTCGATCGCGACCGCCAGGTAATGGTTGGGGTTCATCAGCCCGGCGTCCGGCGTCACGATGCCGTGCCGGTCGGCATCGGTATCGTTGCCGGTGGCAATCGCGAAGTCGAGCCGCCGGCCGATGAGCGAGGCCATCGCCGACGGCGAGGAGCAGTCCATCCGGATCCGGCCGTCCCAATCCAGCGTCATGAATCGGAATGTCGGGTCTACGTGCGGATTCACGACCGTCAGGTTGAGGCCGTAGCGGCTGGCGATCTCGCCCCAGTAATCAACGCTCGCGCCACCAAGCGGATCGGCGCCGATCCGCACTCCGGCCGCCCTGATCGCGTCCAGGTCGACCACCGAGCTCAGGTCCCCGACGTACTGGCCAAGGAAGTCGTGCCTGCCCGTCTTTCCCCTGGCCCGCGCGAGCGGAATGCGGCGTACCCCGTGGAGCCCGCCGCGGAGCAACTCGTTCGCCCGCTCCTGGATGCGCGCGGTGATGTCCGATCCGGCCGGCCCGCCACTTGGCGGGTTGTACTTGAACCCGCCGTCCTCGGGCGGGTTGTGCGACGGGGTCACGACGATGCCGTCGGCCAGCCCGGCCGGCGGCCCGTCCGCTTCGGTAGTCAGGCCACCGTTGTGCTCGATGATCGCGCGTGACACCGCGGGCGTGGGGGTGTAGCCGTCGCGCTTGTCCGCCAGCACCGCGACATCGTTGGCTGTCAGTACCTCAAGCGCGGTGACCAGGGCGGGCTCGGACAGGGCGTGGGTGTCCCGGCCGATGAACAGCGGACCGGTGATGCCGGCGGCGGAGCGGTAGTCGCAGATTGCCTGCGTCGCGGCGGCGATGTGGTCCTCGTTGAACGAAAGCCGCAGCGCGCTCCCGCGGTGCCCGGACGTGCCGAAGGTCACCTGCTGGGCCGGATCGGCCGGATCGGGATGCTCGGCGAAGTAAGCCGTGACGAGCTTCGCCACGTCCACCAGGTCTTCGTACGTCGCCGGCTTGCCGGCCCGCTCGTCCATGCTGCCTGCCAGGGTCTTAAGTCTGCCTAGCCTCATCACGCCTGAGTTTCTCCTGCATCGGCAGGACGTCCGGCAGATCCAGCGCCGCGGCCGACAGGTCATACCCTGCCCGCCTGGCCAGGTCGGCATACACCGCCGAGCAATCTGCCCGCACCTTGGGCTCGAGTTCAGCGAACCGGCTGGCGGCGAGCCCCCGCGGCCCCGGCGGCTCGGCGTAATCGAAGTAGTACTTCAGCTTGGCCTCGGTGCCCGAGGGCCGGACCACGACCCGGTAATGCGCGCTGGCAAATTCCAGCACATCCCGAGAAGCCCGCTCGCCCTCGGTTAGCGGCCCGGTCGTGCCGTCGACCAGGAAGTCTCGCCTGCTGACCACCGGCTCGCTGCCGATCCGCTCCATCGGCTGCTCGCGGAGCGAGAGCATGACTGTCTTGATGGTCTCGGCTCCCTCGGCGCCGAGCAGGACCAGCGAGCGGCCGTACTCGAGGTGCACGCCGGTCGCCTCGAAGACCTTCATCAGGTAGTCCCACAGCGTCCGGCCCGAGCTGCGCATCAGCGCGTGCAGGTGGGCGATGAGGTACCCGCCGGAGGCGGCGTCCTTGTCCCGCAGGTCGGTCGTGGTCAGGTAGCCGTGGCTCTCCTCGCTGGCCAGCACCAGGTCAGGCAGCGCGCCCGCGCTCTCCGCGTTGTCCAGTAGCTGGCCGATGAACTTGAACCCGATCATCAGGTCGTCGGTCAGGTCGATGCCGGAGCCCAACGCGGCGATGGCGCGCAGCACGCGGCTCGTCGCCACGGTCGTGATGATCGATCCGGACAGGCGCGGCCCGTCGGGGTCGGCGGCCAGGAAGTAGCCCAGGATCGCGCCGATCTGGTTGCCGGTCAGGTGGCGCCACTCGCCCGACGGCAGCCGCACCTCGACGCCCAGCCGATCGGCGTCCGGGTCGGTGGACAGCACCAGCTCGGCGCCGACCGTGGCCGCGAAGTCGATCGCCGGGTCGGTCACGCCGGGGATCTCGGGGTTCGGCGAGCGCAGCGGGATCGGCGCGAACGACCCGTCCGGGTACTGGTCGGGCGGCACGTGCAGCTGGAATCCGGCGCCGGTCACCGTCTCCCCGACGTTGGCCAGCCCGGTTCCGCACAGCGGCGTGTACACGATCGGGATCTCCGGCGCCACAGCGGCCGAGGCCGAGCACAGCGCCTTGGCCCGGCCGGTGTACATGCTGATGTACCGGCGGTGCACCTCAGGCGGGATCGGACCGGCCGCGCCGGCGTGACCCGCCACCAGGGTCTCGATCTGCGGGTCGAGTACCACGTGCTCGACGGTCGAGGACAGGTTCGCGTCGTCCGGCGGGCAGTACTGGCCGCCGGTGGGGGTGTAGACCTTCAGCCCGTTGTCGTCGGGGTGATTGTGCGAGGCCGACACGTTCAGGCCCCCGGCTGCGCCGAGGTCCCTGATCGCGAACGACAGCTCGGGCGTGGGCATGTACGCGTCGTCATCGCCGGGCGCGGTCATCACGGTCTCGACCCCGTACACCGCGTAGATCTGGCAGGCCAGCTGGGCGAGGCTGCGCGAGCTGGTGCCGAGCAGCGACCAGTCGGGCCCCATGAACGCATGGAGCTGGTTGATGTCGGTGAAGACGCGGGTGTCGTTGGCCACGACCACGAGCAGGTCGTCGCGGTCGGCGGTCTTGCGCAGGAACTCGCAGTGCCCGGCCACCGTCAGCGCGAGCGTGCGAGGGTTGATCCGGTTCGGGCCGATGCCGACCCGGCCGCGCCGCCCGCCCGTGCCGAACGGGATGTCGACCCGGAACGAGTCGATGATCAGCCCGGTCGGCGCCAGCTCGGCGAACCTGGTCAGCTCGGCGGCTTGAACGAACGGCTGAGGCGTGCCCAGCCAGGCGCGCAGCGTATCGGCGGCGGCCGCCCCGCCGCTCGGCTGGCTGGCTACCTCTTCTAGACGCCGGTTAAGGCCAGGGTCGGTCATTATCCTCCGCCGCGTCCGCAGGCAATTCTCGGGACAACAACCTTATTGCGGAACGAGGCGGGATCCGCTGGCGGCCCCGTAACTGGACGCGCGCTCTCCCGGACAAGCGCCAGCCAGCCACCAGCGAACCCGGCCACCGCGGGCCCGGGACGGGCATTGTCACCGAACGGTCTGCCCGAGTCGCCAGGAAACATGACATGCGTAAACCGCCGAGCCCTACGATGCGTCAGAAGTTCGTGACGCCAGCGCGCCCCCTCCGTTTGCTGGCAGCGGTTCCCTGGCCTCGCTCGCCCCTGTGGAGGACTGGTGACAGCGTTCCCTGAAGTCGTTTCCCGGCCCGACAGCCCGGCGGCTGGCCAGCACCCGCCCCGATCCAGGCATGGGATACCGGCGGTGCTCGGCGGTGACCTGCCCGTACCGCTGGCGGACGGGCGGACCGTCACCTACGCGAACCTCGACTACGCCGCCACGGCCCCGTGCCTTGCCGTCGTCGCCGAGGCAGTCTCCGAGCTGCTGCCCTGGTATGCAAGCGTCCACCGGGGCGCGGGCGCAGCCTCCCGGCGATGTACGCGCGAGTATGAGCAGGCGCGAGAGACCATAGCGGACTTCCTCGACGCGCGGGCAGACGACTACGTGATCTTCACAAGGAACACAACCGACGCGCTGAACCTGCTGGCCAGGGCGCTGCCGACCGGGACCACGGTGATCGGCTGGGACGGCGAGCACCATGCCAACCTGCTGCCGTGGGACCGCGCGATCCGGCTGCCGGTCCCAGCCGACGCGGCGCAGGCGGCGGGCCAGCTCGCGGCGACGCTGGCCAGCCACTCCGGTCCCGCGCTGGTGACCGTCACCGGGGCGTCCAACGTCACCGGCGAGATATGGCCCATCGCCGAGCTAGCAGAGATCGCGCACGCCCACGGTGCACGACTTGCGGTCGATGCCGCGCAGCTGGCGCCGCACCGGCCGGTGTCCTTGTCTGCCTCGGGTATCGACTACCTGGCCATGTCGGGGCACAAGGCGTACGCGCCGTTCGGTGCCGGGGTGCTGGCCGGGCGGGCCGACTGGCTCGATGCCGCGCCGCCCTACCTCGCCGGCGGCGGCGCGACCGCCTATGTCGGCGAACCGGGCGAGGTGCGCTGGCACGCAGGCCCGGCCAGGCACGAGGCCGGGACGCCGAACCTGATCGGCTCGGTCGCGCTGGCCACCGCCTGCGCCCACCTCGCCGCATCGGACCGGCCGGCCCTCGAGGCGGCCGAGCACCGGCTGCTGACCCGGCTGCGGGCCGGGCTGGCCGAGCTGCCGGGCGTGCAGGAATTGCGGATGTTCGGAGCCGGGCACGACCGCGTCGGCATCGTCACGTTCGCGGTGGCGGGCCGGGAGGCGGTTGAGGTGTCCGCTCACCTGGCCGCGGCGCACGGGATCGGCGTGCGCGACGGCCAGTTCTGCGCGCACCCCCTGGCCAGGCGGCTGCTGGCCGAGGCGGGCGAGCGGGCAGGCAGACCGCTTGGCGAGAACGCGGTCCGGGCCAGCATCGGCATCGGCTCGACCGCCGAGCACGTCGAGCGGCTCCTGCTCGGCGTCTCCGAGCTGACCGCACCCGACCACCCAGCGGCCGGGTGAACGGCCCGCTCACTCAGCCGGATTCGTCGGCAGTGGCGCTGCAGCGCTGGTATGCCCCCGCCGTCCTGGCGAACCGGCTGGTCATCGCTCAGCGCTGGGGTCAGCCCTTCCTGGCCTACAACGTCTTCGTCCAGGCCGATCCGGAGGGGGCGGCCGCGCTGTCGGCCGTCCAGGACCGCCTCAGCGAGCTTGAGCCGTCGCTGCTCAGGCTGCCGGAAGAGTCGCTGCATACGACCGCGGCATTCTTATTGCCCGGCTCGGCCGAGTTCGACCGCCCGAAAGATGAGCTGTGGCATCAGAACGGGTCACGATGGCTCGCCCAGCTCGAGGAGCTGGCCGCGGCGACCTCGCGGTTCACCCTCGCCTTCCGCCGCCTCGTGGTCACCGACGTCGCGATCATCGCGGTCGCGGAGGAGCCCAACGGGCTCAGCGCCTTCCGGCGGCGGCTGCTCACGGCCATGGACGTGCCGGGCAACTCACACCGCTACGACCTGGTCCACGCCACCGTGTTCAGGTACTCGGGCCCGCTGCGCGACCCGGCCGCGCTGCTCGAGCGGGCCGCGGCATCCGACGTGCAGGTCGACTTCGACGTCAGCGAGTTCGCGGTGGCCAGGGAGCACACGTTCCCGTTCCTTGGCTATGACATCCTGCGGCGGCTCGTGCTGCCCGCCACCCCGTTAGCATCGGGACGTGAGCGCACACCGCGACCTGATCACGTCCCCTGACAAGGTCTACTTCGCCGAGCGCGGCGAGACCAAAGGCGAGCTCGCCGAGCACTACCTGCGGGTCGCCGAGCCGCTGATGCGCGTCATGGGCGGGCGCCCGGTGCTGCTGCAGCGCTTTCCCGAGGGCGCGGGTGGCCCGTCGTTCTTCCAGAAGCGGGTGCCCAAGAGCAAGCCGGCCTGGCTGCAGACGACGGTCGTCGCCACGCCCAACGGCACCGCGTCGGAGGCGCTTGTCGCGGCCGACATCGACCATGTGCTGTGGGCGGTGAACCTCGGCTGCCTGGGTTTTCACGTCTGGCCGTACCAGGCCGGCGATCCGGACCACACCGACGAGCTGCGGATTGACCTGGACCCGACGCCCGGCACCGATTTCCGCCACATCAGGCTGGCCGCGGCCGAGTTGCGGACGCTCCTGGACGAGGCCGGCGTGACCGGCTACCCCAAGACGACGGGTAACCGCGGCCTCCACGTGTACGTCCGGCTGCAGCCGCACTGGGACTCCTACCAGGTCCGCAGCGCCGCCGTGGCGATCGCCCGCGAACTGGAGCGGCGGCGGCCAGACCTGATCACGGCCGCCTGGTGGAAGGAAGAGCGCGGCCGCCGGATCTTCGTCGACTTCAATCAGAACGCCCCGCACAAGACGGTGTTCGGCGCCTGGTCGGTGCGGGCGCGGCCGGCAGCCCAGGTGTCGACACCTGTGACCTGGGCCGAGATCGATGAGATCCACCCGGACCAGTTCACGATCGCGTCGGTGCCCGCCCGGCTCGAGGGCAACGGCGATCCGTGGCTGGCCATGAACGACCACCCGCAGTCACTTGAGCCATTCCTGCGGATGCAGGCCCGCGATCTGGAGAACGGGATCCCGGACGCACCATGGCCGCCGGTTTATCCCAAGCAGCCAGGCGAGCCGCCGCGAGTGGCGCCAAGCCGGGCCAGAAAGCAGTAACCACCAGGGGGCTCCACCCCTGTGCCCCCCGGAGCGGTAACCCACGGGCGTTAGCCAAGCGCAGCGTAGGCGGCGGCCTGGATGTCCCTATGCACCTGCGGCAGAGCGGGCGACTCCCACAGCCGCTGGGTCAGCACGATGACGACGAGGTCCCGGCCAGGGTCGACCAGCCACGAGGAGCCGAGGCCGCCGTCCCAGCCGAAGGCGCCGTTGTCGTGGACGGCCTGGCAGAACGACCACGACTGATGCCGGAAGAACTCGGGCCCGAGCCCGCCCCCGGCCTTTTGCGCGGCCGTGAGCTGATCGGTGGTCATGGCCCGGACGGACTCCGGTGATAGCACCGGCCCGCCGCCGCGCAGCAGCATGGCTGCGAATGCGTACAGGTCGTCGGCCGTCGACAGCAGCCCGGCCGAACCGTCGGCGAACGCGGGCGGACGGCTCCACGTGCCGTCGGGCGGGTCGAAGACCTCAAGGCCGGCGGGAGTCGGCCGGTAGGCCGTGGCCAGTCGCTCGGGCTGGCTGGTCCAGAACCCGGTGTCCTTCATCCGCAGCGGCTCGAACATCCGGGTCTGGAGCGCGCCGCCGAACGACTGCCCGGTCGCCCGCGCGACGAGCACGCCGAGTACTTGCGCTCCCGTGTTGTACATCCACCGCTCGCCGGGCTGGGCCATCAGCGGCAGCGATCCGAGGCCGGCGATCCAGGTGTCGGGATCGGGCGGGCCCGCCGGATCCGGCGGCCCGAAGGTGGACAGCCTGAGCTCGCTGGCCGCTACCTCGACCGGCCAGGGCGCCGGCGCCATGAACATGTCCATGACCGCACCGAAGCCGAACGTGAACGTCAGGAGGTCCCGTACGGTGATCGGCCGGCTGGCCGGCACGGTGTCATCCAGCGGGCCGTCCGGCCGCCGCAGCACGCGCCGGCCGGACAGCTCGGGCAGCAGCTGGTCGACCGGGTCATCCAGGCCGATCAGGCCCTGATCGACCAGCGCCATGGTCATGGCTCCGGTGACGGGCTTGGTAGTCGACGAGATCCGGAACAGCGAGTCCCGCGCCGCCGGCGGCCCGCCCGCGGCGAGCCGGCCCAGTGCCTCGCAGTACACCTGATCGCCCGCGGCAACCAGCAGCACGAGGCCAGGCACGTTGTCGTCGGCCACGTGCCGCTGCGCGGCCGCCCGCACCCGGCCCAGGCCGTCCTCGGTTAGCTTGCCTGTCATCGCCTCTCCCCCAGGCGCGCACCCGCGCCGCAGCAGGCTTCTGCGCCTAGTCTGTCGTACGTCGGCACTCTCACCGCGCAGAAGGGCGGGTGTCATGGCCGCGCTGACCGCCGCCGAGCGCCGCACCGTGTCTGCCATCCGGGCCGAGCTCGACCGGCTCATCCGCTACGACGACGAGTCGATCGTGCACGCGAAATGGGTCCGCCAGCGCTACGACTGCGGCTGTTACGCCAGCTTCGAGCCGGCCCGCAAGGCGACCGTGCTGACCGCGTGGCACGAGGCCGGGCACGCGGTCGCCGCCATCAGCATCGGGGCCCGATTCAGCTCGGCCAGCATCCACCACGGGCACCGCAGCGAGGGCCGCGTGCATCGGGTTGCCGGCGGGACCGACCTTGCGTTCGTGGTGGACGCGGCCGGCCAGATCGCCGAGCGCCTGATGAACTGGACCATGCTGGAGACCGAAGCGGACCTGCGGGACTGGCTGCCCAGGTGGCGTAGTGACGGCGACGCGCGCCGGTTCCGTCACTCGATCGCCGCACGCTTCGGAGTCGACGAGTTGAGCGCGTGGCGCTACTGCGAGGAGGTGCTGACTCCTCGGCGGCTGCAGATCCGCCTGCTGGCCCGCGCCCTGCTCGTCCATCCGAGCCACCTGCGCTACCCGGTGGCGGCGGCGCTGGCGGGATCTGCCGTCGGAGGCCGGACTGCCCTAGGCTCGGACTGATGATGGCGACGGTGCCAGCTGCGACGTCCACCGGCCAGGACGTCGCGCAGCGGCTGATGGCAGACGGCTATGTGGTCGTCACCGGCATGATGGCCGACGAGGACGTGCAGGCAGCGCGCGCAGACCTGCACCGGATCTTGGCCGCGACACCCACCGGGCGCAACCCGTTCGAAGGGTTCTCCACCCAGCGGGTGTACGCGCTGTTCGCCAAGACCAGGACATTCGACCAGGCCGCCATCGACCCGCTGTTGCACGACGTCATGACCCGCGTCCTTGGCCACCATCAGCTCAGCGCGCCGGTCGGCATTCGCATTGGGCCAGGCGAAGCCGCCCAGATCCTGCACCGCGACGATTCGATCTACCCGGTACCTGAACCGCACTCGCCGCTCGTGGTCAACACCATGTGGCCGCTGGACGAGTTCACCGCCGAGAACGGCGCCACCCGCTTCATTCCCGGCAGTCACGCCTGGGAGCCCGGACGCAGGCCCACACCCGACGACCCGGTGGAGCAGGCGGTGATGTCCCCCGGCTCGGCGATGTTCTACCTCGGCAGCCTCTGGCACGGCGGCGGGGCCAACCAGACCGGGCAGCCGCGGCTCGGCGTGATCCTGGAGTACGCAGCGGGCTGGCTCAGGCAGCAAGAGACCCACCTGCTGGCAGTCCCGAGGGCGACCGTCAGGCAACTGCCCGAGCGACTGCAGGAGTTGCTCGGGTACAACATCTACCCGCCATTCGTCGGGTACGTGAACGGCTCGCATCCCCGCAAGGCACTGTACGCGGACGAATAAGTCGGCCACCTCGGCCGCGAGCGCGTCCCGGTGGGCCGGGTCCGCGATGGCGAGCATCCGCTCCCGGCGCGCGGCCAGGCCAAGCCCGCGCAGATCGGCCACGCCGTGCTCGGTGACGATCACGCCCGCATCGCTGCGCGCCACGCTCGCCGGGCCGGTCAACCGGGAGACGATGCGGCTCGCCGACCCGGCCGTGGAAGGCAGCACGGTGATGGCCAGCCCGCCCTGCGATCGGGCCGCGCCGCGCATGAAGTCGGCGGCTCCGCCAACGGCACCGACGTACCGGCCGAAGATCGTCTCGGTGTTGATCTGCCCGGTCAGGTCGACCTCGATCGCGCCGTTGATCGCCGTCAGGCGATGCTGCGCGGCCAGGACGGCCGGGTCGTGGGTAGAGGCGGTCGGGCGCAGGAGCACCGCGCGGTTGCCGACCGCATGAGTGAAGAGGCGCCTCGTTCCCAAAAGAAAGCCCGCCACCACCAGGCCCCGGTCGGTCGCCTTGCGTGACCCTGTGACCGCGCCCGCCTCGATCAGGTCCGCGACGGCGTCGGTAATCATGCCCGAGTGCACGCCCAGGTCCCGGTGATCCGACAACGCCGACATGGCGGCGGACGGCATACTGCCGATCCCGACCTCGAGGGTTGCCCCGTCCTCGACCAGGCCCGCGACCAGTAGCGCGATCGCGGACTCGACCGCCTGCAAGGGCCGAACGGCGTGGTACTCCGCGGGCGGGCACGAGGTGTGCACGATCACGTCCAGGTCCTCGCGGGAAACCGAGCCAGCGCAGCCAACGTCGGGAACCTGGTCACTGACCTCGGCGATGACGATTCTGGCCGTCCCGATCAGCGACGCCACGTAATCCGCGCAGACGCCAAGGCCGTGGCGGCCGTCGGGCCGGGCGGGCGGCAGCGCCAGCAGGACCGCATCGGCCCGCAGCGGGCCCGCTGCGAGGATCGAGGGCAGCGCCGAGTAGTGGCAAGGGAGCAGGTCGAGCACCCCGGCCCTCAGCAGCGCCTGGTTCGCGCCCGCGCCGGAGTAGGAGACGAACCGCAGGTGATCAGCGTGCTCGGGCCGCATCGTTTCCGAGCACGGAATGCCCAGGAAGCAACGGACGCCCGACAGGCTCGCGCGCTGGCGGGCCAGGGCCTGCGTCAGCGACAGCGGCTCCCCGCACGCCTGGCCCCACGTCACGGTATCGCCTGGCCGCAGGTAACGCGTCAGGTCCAGCTCCGCGACGTCGTCGTATTCGACGCTCACGCGGGCCGGGAGAGCATTCGCAACCCTGGCACCGGCTGCGGGACGCGGCGGCCATCAGGAGACAGATGCTTCAGCACGCGGGCCAATGTAGCGACGGCGGAGCCGTTGTCAAGGACTATCCGTGACTTGGCTGGCGCCGGTTACCGGAGGCGCGCCATTTGCCGCGATCGTCACCGCGGATCTCGGCGATGAGCCTGGCCGCGTACTCCTCCTGGCTCTCTGCCTCGCGCCGGTGAGATCGGGTCAGGCCCGCGTCGTCATCGGCTGCCGCGATGCCGTC
>JASHUE010000591.1:0-10325 GCA_030040195.1 Streptosporangiaceae bacterium
CCAGTTCCTTCTGGATGTCGTCGGTGTCGCCGCCGACGTCCTCCAGCACGCCGGACTGCAGCAGTTCGTCCATAGCGCCGGCCCTGGCCTGCATGTTCGCGATCTTGTCCTGGGCTCGCTGGATCTCGGCTCCCGCGTCGCCGAACGTGCCCGAGATGCCGGCGGCGCTCTCGTTAACCGATGTCATCGCCTGCGCGGCGGTGTACTGGGCCTTGAGGACTTCCTTCTGGCTGCGGAAGTTATTGACCCGCTGCTGCAGCGCGCTCAGCGTCTGCTCGAGCTTCTGCTCCTGCTCGGTCAGTTCCTGGTGCTGCGGCTCCATCCCGTCGATCTGCTGCTGTGCGGCGGCCTTGCGCGACAGGGCCTCCCTGGCCAGGTCTTCCTTGCCCTGGGCGAGCGCGGCCTTAGCCTGGTCGTTCAGGTGGTCGACCGAGTGCTGCAGCTGCTGCTCCTGCAGTTCAATCTGCTTGCGCGAGGCGGCGATGCTCACCAGCGCCTGCCGGACCTTGGTGATCTGGTCGAGCATCTGCTCGTACGACAGGTCGAGCATCTCGTCGGGCTTCTCGGCGGAGTCGAGTGCCTTGTTGGCCTTGGCGGCGACGATGTCGTGGGCGCGCTGGAAAAGAGACATTTCAGAACTGCTCCTTGCTGACGTCGGGAGGAGCTGCAACTGGTTCACAGGCTACCGCTCAGATACGGGAACGAGCCGCGTCCCCGAGGGCGCACACCAGTCAATAAAGTTGACCGTCAAGTTCAATAGACGACTAGGCTCAGCGATGCCGGCTACCCGATAGTCGGTCCTCGGGCCGACCATGCGCCAGATCGAAGATGCGGTAGCGTGGCCGCGGTCGCCGGGACCGGCGATCGGAAGGAGAGGCCGCAGCGTGCCGCGATACCGCCGGGTTGTAGTCAAGCTGAGCGGCGAAGCCTTTGCCGGCTCCGCCAGCACCGGAGTAGATCCGGAGGCGCTGGCCATGGTCGCCAACGAGATCCTTTCCGTCCGTGAACTCGGCGTTCAGGTCGCCGTCGTCATGGGCGGCGGCAACTACTTCCGCGGCCGGATGGCCGAGGGCTGGGGCATCAGCCGGGCCGAAGCCGACAACATCGGCATGCTGGGCACGGTCATGAACGCGCTCATGCTTCGCGGGGCGCTGACCGCTCGAACCGATATCGACATCCGAGTAATGACCGCGATGCCGATCCAGAGCGTCGCCGAGCCCTTTATCCGGCTGCGCGCGATCAGGCACTTGGAGCACGGCGCGATCGTGCTGCTCGCCGGCGGTATCGGCCAGCCCTACGTGACCACCGACTATCCGGCAGTCCAGCGCGCTCTGGAACTCGACGCCGACGCGCTGCTGGTCGCCAAGCGCGGGGTCGACGGCGTCTACGACAGCGACCCGCGGATCAACCCGCACGCGGTCAGGTACACGGAGCTGACCTACAAAGAGGCGCTGGAGGTCGGCGTCCGGGTCATGGATACCAGCGCGTTCGTCCTGGCCAACGAGCAGTCACTGACCATGCACGTCTTCGACGTCGCCGGGGTCGGCGTCATGCGCAAGATCTGCCTGGGCGACGACCTCGGCACCCGCATCTCTGCTTGATCGCCGAACGCCGACCAGCGCCTACCGGCGTTGCAGCCGTACGTCCAGAGAGTCCCGCAGCGCGTCTCCGATCAGGTTGAACCCGATCACGGTCAGGATCAGGATGATCGCTGGCGGGTACACCATCCACCAGTAGCCGTCATACAGGTACGTGATGCCGTCGCTCAGCATTGTGCCCCAGTCCGATGCAGGCGGCGGCAGACCGAGGCCGAGGAAGCTCAGGGCCGACAGCGTGTAGATCGAGTCAGAGATCGTGAACGTGGCGTTCACGATCACGACGCCGATCGCGTTGGGCAGCATGTGCCGGTTCAGGATCCGCCAGGTCCGGCCGCCCATCATCCGCGACGCGTGCACATAATCTCTGATCCGCAGGCTCAGCACCTCGCCGCGCACGAGCCGGGCGACCACGAGCCAGGACAGGAGCGTCAGCAGTGTAATGATCATGAAGAGGTTCGGCGTGAAGATGTTCACCAGGATCAGCAGGAGCACCAGCGACGGCACCGCGAGCAGCGCGTCGAGTACCCGCATCATGACCCCGTCGATCCATCTCGGCGCCAGGCCCGCGATCGCCCCGTACAGTGTCCCGATGACCGACGTGGCCATCGCGACCGCGAAGCCCAGTTCCAGCGACGACTGCCCGCCGACCATGAGCCGGCCGAGGATGTCGTAGCCGTACTGGTCGGTGCCGAGCGGATGGCCGGTTCCGGGCGGCAGGTTCTCGTTGAGCAGATTCAGTCCTGACGTGCCCTGGTTCGTGTGGTACACGAACGGGCCGACGAAGCAGAACAGGGCGATCGACACAACCAGCCCGATCCCGACCTGGGCCTGGCGGTTGTGCGCGAAGGCAGACAGGGTCAGCCGACCTGACCCGGTGGTATGGATCTCGCCGCCGGCAGGCGTGGCGGCGGCGCCGACGGTCGCCTGCGCCTCGCCGGTGAGCGGCGCGCCCGCCTCGGTGCTAGACGCCATGCCGGATCCTCGGGTCTAGGGCGCCGTAGGCGACGTCGGCGGCCAGGTTCCCGACCACAGTTGCCACGCCGATGATGAGCTCGCTGGCCATCAGGATCGGGAAGTCATGCTCGGTGGCGGCATCAAGGAACAGCAAGCCGAGGCCCGGGTAGTTGAAGACGTACTCGGTGATAACCGCGCCCACGACCACGGACGGCAGGGAGAGTCCGAGCAGTGTGATGATCGTGAGCGAGGAGTTCCTCAGCACGTGCCGGGACAGGACCAGGCGCTCCGGCAGTCCCTTGGCCCTGACCACCTTGATGAAGTCCTGGGTCAGCGTGTCGATGGCCGAGGATCGCATGAACCGGCTCCAGCTCGAGATGCTCGTGAACGTGAGCAGTGTCACCGGCAGGATCAGCGCCGTCGGCTCGGCCAGGATGCCGAGCAGGCTGAGGGAAGAGTTCTGGTTCTGGACGAACCCCGGCGGCAACCAGTGCAGCTGGATCGCGAACAACGCGATCAGCAGGAACGCGAAGAAGAAGTCCGGCATCGAGTAGAGGGTGAACGTCACGCTCGTCAGCAGGTTGTCGGACAAGCTGTTGCGGCGCACCGCCTGGTAGATGCCCATGGGCAGGGCGATGATCACCGCGAGCACGGACGAGGTCCCGACCAGGAAGATGTCGGACGGAATGCGCTGCGCGATCAGCGTGGATACCGGCTCCTGGTAGTAATACGAGATCCCGAAGTTCGCGTGCAGCAGGTGGTTCAGGTAGCTGAGGAACTGGCGTGGAAGCGACTCATTGAGCCCGTACGTGGCGTTGAACTCGGCAATGCGGCTCGGGGTGGCCTTCACCCCGAGGTAGGCCCTGGCGGCGGATCCCGGCTCCAGGTGGATCATGATGAACGTAATGATCATGACACCAAGGACCACCACCAGGGCCTGACCGACCCGGCGGATGAGATAACCGGTCATGAACCGGAGGTGTAGTACCAGGTCTCGGCGTTGATGCCGGCTTGATACGGGTTCACCGGCGCGAAGCCACCCAGGTTGCTCTTGTAGACCCAGATGTCGGACTCATCAGGCACCCACAGCCAGGGCAGTTGCTCGGCGGCGTAGTCCTCGTACTTCCAGAACGCCTGGGTGGTGTTCGCTCCGTACTCGGTCTGGTCGATGAGGTAGTCCATCTCCGGGCTCTGGTACCCGCCGTCGTTGCCGGTGCCGTCGGTGTTGAACAGGCCGTCACCCGAGGGGTACATGGTGTACGGGTTGTACCCGTAGTCGACCAGCTGCCAGCCGCACTGCGCGGCCGGGTGATCGTTAGCCCAGCAGGTGCCGACTGCGGCGTCAAGCGTGTTGAACGGCTCGGACTTGAGCACGATCTTGATGCCCGCCAGCTCCTCGGTCGCCTGGATGTCGGCGTTCTGCTCGTCGAAGGCGGCGATCCCTGAGGAGTAGGTCAGCGTGAACAGAAGCTGCTCGCCCTTCGTGATGCCGGCGCCGCAGTCCGCCGGCCCGCTGCCTGGCGACTGGCAGGTGTCCACGCCCTGCGGGACGACCTTCCAGCCATGGCTCTTCAGCAGCGAGATCGCCGTGGACGGCGAGTACGGATACGGACCGCCCGTCTTTTCCAGCGGCGACACGAGCGGGCCGCCGGTCAGCACCGGGACCGGACCATTGCCAGGGTCGGCATAGCCGCCGTAGATCTTGGACACGATCAGCGGCCGGTCGATCAGGTCCTCCATTGCCTGCCGGACGTAGAGGGGTCGCAGCAACGGGCCGACCTGGGCGTTGTACAGGTTCGGCACGATCTCGGCGACGCCGGGCACCGCCTGGCTGGCCAGCGAGTAGCCCCCGGCCTTGAGCGCGCCGGCCTGGGCGAGGTCGTTCAGCGGCAGGTAGCCCATGCTGAGATTGCCGCCGGCCCGCAGCGAGTTCAGCTCGGCCGTGTCGGTGGTGAAGGGCTCAAGGACGAACTTCGACAGGTGCGGCTTGACCGGGCCCGAGTAGGCCGTGTTCGGGACGTAGCTGTAATAGCCGTTGCTGTTGAACGCGGACAGCTTCCACGGCCCGTTCACCACCTGCCAGAGCGGGTTCGTCGCGAACGTCGCCATGTCGCTGCCCTCCTTCTGGAGGAACGCGAGCACGGCCTTGGCCCCCGACGAGGTCTCGTCGTAATTGCCGATCTTGCCGGTGGCCGAGGTCTTATCCCACGCCTGCTGCGGGAGCAACTGGACGTCCGACAGCTGGTTGTCGGTGAAGAACTCCGGGTTGTAGGAGCGGGTGAGGTTGAGCACGATCGTGCTCGCGTTCGGGGTCTGCACGCTGGCGATGTTGTCGGGGAACTCGCCCTGGACGTACAGCCACCAGTTCGACCCGGCCGCCTTCAGCAGGTTGAGGAAGAACGTGAAGTCCCGGCTGGTGACCGGGGTGCCGTCCGACCACTTCCACGGCTTGAGGACGATCGTGACCTTCGTGTCGTTGTTCGCGTACGTGATCGAGGAGTAGAGGCTCTCCTGGGGGTCGACGGCCGCCTTGTCGCCGTCGCCGATATACACGAGATACGGCCAGAGCGGCTCCTGCAGGTTCTCGTTGTAGCCGTCCTCGTTGGTCGCCGGGACCACCGGGAAGATGTAGTTGGGCGAGGCGCCCGGAGCCTCCGCCTCGGTGACGGTGCCGCCGTTCACTATGTGACCGATCGCGGTCGAGCTGCCGACACCGATATTGGCGGTCGAGCCGCCTCCTCCACATGCTGCGAGGGTCAGACTCACGGTCGCGATAGCGGCGCCGGCCGCCAGGTAACGGGGAATTCGCATGGCCGGGGTCTCCTTCGGGGTCCGACGTCTATCCTACCAAAGAGCTAGGGATATGACCTTACAGGACGATCTGTGGTACTTGAACGACAAGTTAAGGAGATGTTCGCGCGAGGCACAGGCGGGAGCGAAAAAATGGGGGTTCAGACGCCGAATCGTATCCTGTGCGTTACTTTGCGGCCAGCTGACCGGTTCGCCTCGCCGGCGGGGCTGCCCAGAGCCCGGGACCGTCGCGGCCGGTGGCGAACCCGAGTCCGGACCCGCCTCGTTCCCGTTTAAGAACCGCACGTGGCACCATCTCGCCGCTACGTGGAGGCCTGGTTACCGTGTCCCCGCCGGATTGCCAGTCGTCTTCCGCCGCGCGTCGCACGTCTGATCGCGCGGCGCTGCGAATCGGGTACCAGCGCCGGCCGGGCCGTGCCGGTGATCCACCAGTAACCGGGTCCCGTGATTCCCTCCGGGTCTACCGCAGTCGGCACCCCGATCCTGATGGTGTAGGTCATACCCATCGCAGCGACCTCCTCGGAGCGGCCTTGCCCTCGTCATCGCTTACAGGTGACGTTAGCCTCCGGCTCCGCTGAGTCAATCACGGACAGGTCACAGATCGCGGTCGCCGTTTCAGGCTGACGGACATTTCATCTGGGCCTGTCCGGGCCGGACGCGCTAGCCGCCGGCCATGGCACCGACGATCAGGTAGGGCTCGGAGCCGGCCAGGACCGGCGCCGGCAGGGGCTGGTCAGGCGGCTCGTGCGACAGGTCCTCCTGGCAGGCAAAGAACCTGATGTAGGGCCTGCGCTGCTTGGTCTTGTGATCACGGATCGTGCCGCGCAGCGCCGGGTAGGCCGCCTCCAGAGCGTCGAGCACGGTGCGCTGGGTGACCACGCCCTTCATGGCGAGTTCCACCTCGCCATCCACCCCGGCGAGCGCGCGCAGATGCGCAGGCAGCACGACCCTGATCACGGGAGCGTCTGGACCTCGACCGACAGCACGGCGGGCAAGTCCCTGACGACAGGCGCCCAGGAGTCACCCGCGTCGCTAGAGGCATAGACCTGGCCACCCGTCGTTCCGAAATAAATGCCGCAGGAATCGAGCGCGTCAACGGCCATCGCATCGCGGTAGACGTTCACGTAGCAGTGCTCCTGCGGCAGGCCCTTGGTCAGTGGCTCCCACTCGTCGCCGCCCGTGCGGCTGCGGTAGACCCGCAGCCTGCCATCCGGCGGGTAGTGGAGCGCGTCGCTCGTGATCGGGACGACATAGATCGTGTCAGGCTCGTGCGCGTGCACGTCGATCGGGAATCCGAAGTCGGTCGGCAGATTGCCGCTGATCTCGTGCCACGACTCGCCCGCGTCATCGCTGCGCATCACGTCCCAGTGCTTCTGCATGTACAGCACCTCGGGCCGGGAAGGATGCATCGCGATCCGGTGGACGCAGTGCCCGACTTCCGCGTTGGGATCGGGGATGCCCTCGGACTGCAAGCCGCGATTCACCGGACGCCAGGTATCGCCAGCGTCATCGGAACGGAACACACCCGCCGCCGAGATAGCCGCGAACATCCGGCTGGACTCGACCGGATCCAGGATGATCGTGTGCAGGCACATGCCACCCGCTCCTGGCTGCCAGTACTGGCCGGAGCCGTGGCCGCGCAGGCCGGGCAGTTCCTCCCAGTGCTGACCGCCGTCGGTCGACCAGAACAAGCCGGCGTCCTCCACGCCCGCGTACACGGTGTCCGGGTCACCCAGCGACGGCTCAAGGTGCCATACCCGCTCGAATTCCCACGGATGCGGCGTGCCGTCGTACCACTGGTGGGTGCCGGGGACGCCGTCGTAGCCGAACTCGTTGCCGACCGGCGCCCACGTCTGACCCCCGTCGTCCGAGCGCTGGATCACCTGACCTGACCAGCTGCTGTACTGGGACGCGTACAGCCGGTCCTGATCCGCCGGCGACCCCTTCAGGTGATAAATCTCCCAGCCGCTGAAGTAGGGGCCAGCGATATCCCACTGGTCACGCTTGCCGTCAGAGGTCAGCACGAATCCGCCCTTGCGCGTGCCGACCAGCACCCGTACGCCGCTCATCTGCGCCCTTTCCTAGTCAGCTCCTGGCCTGACGGCCGTGGCGTCCGCACATTGCATTGCGCAACCGGCGGCCGCCCTGGCCATCCATGCCGGACCAGGCTCACGCTACCGCTGAGTTCAGACGGTCAGGGGACAAAGAACTCATCGGGAGCGGCGCCGAATCAGCGGAGCATGAGCCCTGGTTGCGTCGGATGGCATGATGGCCGGGTGACAGTATCGGCTGATTTTTCTGCTCTCCCGGACAGCCAGCATCAGGCCCATATCAGGCAGCTATCCGAGGCGATGGAGGCCGCCGACCGGGCCGGCCGGTACCCGCAACTAGTCGTCGAGCGCCCGTGGTCGGTCCACAATCCCGTGCTGGAGGGCGAGTTCGCCTCACCTGCGGCTATCAGCTGGTACCTCGAGCGCGAGCTGAGCCGGCTGGCGGATCAAGGTGCCAGGATCTCGGTCCGGGCCGGCCGCAAGGCGCTTGACCTGCACGACCCGGAAATCGGGCACGCGGTCGACGAGACGAGGTCAGACCTGCGCCGCAAGAAGCTGTTCCTCTTTGGCCCGGAGCGAATGTCGCTCTCGATCGACCGGCTGCAGCATTACACGGGGACACCCGCGGAAGCCTTCCAGCGCTACGTGCTGCTGACGAATTACTCCTGGCTTGTCGATGAGTTCAGGGCCGCCCTGCCCGACAGCGTCGGGCCCGAGGCCGACGGCCGTCAGATGCCCGCATGGCACCACATGCTTCCCGGCCGAGCCGGGCTGACTATCGTCAACATCGGCGTCGGTCCGTCCAATGCAAAGACGATCACCGACCATCTCGCCGTGCTCCGGCCCGACCTGGTGCTGATGATTGGTCATTGCGCCGGCCTGCGGAATCACCAGGAGATCGGAGACCTTGTCCTCGCGACCGCGTACATGCGTGATGACCGTGTCCTCGACGACGTGCTGCCGCTGAGCGTCCCGGTTGTCTCCAACTACACGCTGAACACCCTGCTGCTCGACGAGATCACGGCTCGCGGCCTGCGCAGCCGCCTGGGCATCGTCTTCACTACCGCAAACCGCAACTGGGAACTGCAGCTGACCTCGGTGGCCGACCGGCTGCGCCTGTCTCGCGCGGTCGCCGTCGACATGGAGTCGGCGACGGTCGCGGCGAACGGATTCCGCTATCGGATACCGACCGCCACCCTGCTGGCGGTTAGCGACAAGCCACTCCATGATCAGCCCAAGCTCAGCGCGGCCGCACAGAGCTTCTACGCGGCCAGCCGCCGCCAGCACGTTGAAATAGCCATCGCCATTGCCGACAAGGTCCGGCAACTCTATCCGGGCGGCCTGCCGACCGCGGACCTCCGCTCCGCGGACGAGCCCCTGCTCGGCGTCGCGGATCCAACCCAGCCGTAACGCCGCAACCGGCCTGGCCCGCCGAGTCCTCGACGAGGGTGACCCGCGATCTTGCTCCGAGGCCCGCCGGCCAGGGTAAGGGAACGGCTGGCCGTTTGCCTGCTCGGCAACACGGCTCGGGTACGGTCGCTTGCTGTGGCAGAGGGGCCCGGCTCGCGGTTCGCGAAGCTGTGGACGGCCAGTACGACATCGGCGCTCGGCAGCGGCCTGGCCACCATCGCGGCGCCCCTGTATGTGGCCGCGCACACGAAGAGCCCGCTGATCGTTTCAGCCACCACTGGTGTCGCCTGGCTGCCGTGGCTGCTGTTCGCCCTGCCCGGCGGGGTGCTCGTGGACCGGGTCGACCGGCGACGCCTGATGGTCACCATCGACTGGACTCGGGTCGGCGCAATGGGCATCCTGGCCACCGCGCTGCTCACCGGGTGGTCCAGCATCGCCCTGCTGGATGCCGTGCTGTTCGTGATCAACGCAGGCGAGGTCGTGTTCCGCTCTGCCGGCCAGACCATGGTTCCCGCAGTAGTGCCTCGTGCTTCGCTGGAGCGCGCGAACGGCTGGCTGGTCGCCGGGACCACGGTCATGCAGCAGATGATTGCCGGGCCGCTCGGCGGCTTCCTGTTCGTGGTATCGGCGTGCGTCCCTTTTTTCGTCAACGCGGGAACCTACGCGGCCAGCGCGGTCCTCGTCGGCCTGGTTGCGGGAACCTACCGCGCCTCGCGGGCATCAGCCGGCAGCGCCGACGAACCGGCGCGCGCGGGCGCGATCTGGGATGAGCTAGCTGAGGGCTTCCGCTGGCTCGCACGGCAGCGCATGCTCCGCACCATGGCGATCTTGATCGGACTGCTGAACGTCACCCTGACTGCGGCCACCGCGGTACTCGTCCTGCTGGTCCGCGAGCGGCTGCACCTGGGCGCCGTCGGTTACGGCGCGCTGTTCACGTGCTTGGCGGTCGGCGCCGTCCTCGGTTCCGCCTGCGGCGACTGGCTCATCAGGAAGGTGACGCCAACCTGGACGATCCGAGTGGGGCTCCTGGTAGAGGCCGGCTTGCACCTCGTGCTCGCCACCACGCACAGCGCATATTTCGCTGGGTTCATGCTGTTCGCGTTCGGGATCCATTCGGCGCTGTGGACGATCGTGGCCAACTCGCTGCGGCAGCGGCTCACTCCGCCCGAGATGCTCGGACGCGTCGCCAGCACCGGGCTCTTCATCGCGGCCGGAGGCAACTGCTTCGGAGCGGTGCTCGGCGGCGTCATCGCGACGCAGTTCGGGCTCACAGCTCCTTACTGGGTCGGTTTCGTGGTCGCGATCATCGTGTCGGCCACTGCCTGGCGAGTGTTCAACCGCTCTACTGTCGCCGAGGCGTACACCGAGGCGGCGCTTTCGCCGGTGTGAGCCCGGACTAGGTCAGCGGCGATTCGGGCTCGTCGAACTGCCCGAAGCTGTGCAGGTCGTAGTCCATCCCGTAGACGCGCTTGAGGTCGGTGATGGCGGCCAGCGCGCGCTT
>JASHUE010000592.1:0-6776 GCA_030040195.1 Streptosporangiaceae bacterium
CCCGCGTGGACTCCCCGGCCTCCGGCTGGCCGGCGGGTTCAGGCTCTTCGCCGACCGGGTCCGCCGCGGGCGGCCGGTGGTGCTGGCCCTGCGCGTGGCCGTGGCCGGCGCCGTCAGCGCCGTGGCGGTGCTGGCCGTCGGCTGGCAGCCGGCAAGTCCGGCGATCATCGTCGGCACGCTGACCTGGCTGCTGCGCACCGGCCGTGGCGACCTGGCCGCACCGCGGCCATGACCGCGCTTACCCCGGCCCCAAGTCATCCGCGGGCTCCGATGCGGCCAAGCCGCCGAGCGCACCCTGGCCAGCTCGGCCGGTTTCCGCTCAGTTACGCGCGGGCTGTCCGGGCGAGCACGCCGTCGATCACGACGTCCACCGCGATGCGGAAGCGCTTGTCGGCGTCGCCGTCGACCAGCTCCGCGGCGTGGGCGGTGATCAGGGGGAACCGGTCGGGCGAGAGGCCGGAGAACGTTTCGTAGAGCTTCCTGGCCCGTTCCTGGTGGTCGGTGACGCGCACGTCAGTTTCGATGGCGGCGTGGCTGACCACCATCGAGAAGATGTCGGCGGGCCACGCGGCGTTCTGGGGGTCGAGCCCGCCAGCGAGCAGGATCGCCAGCATGTTCTCCACCAGCCGGAAGGTCGCGTCGGTCCTCGGCGGTGCGGCGATGGCGGTCTCGGCGATCCCGGCATGGGCGACGAGGGCGCCGCGCATCCGCAGCAGGAGCGCGTGCAGTTGCGCGCGCCAGCGGGCCGGGTCGGGATCTTCGAGCGCGACCGAGGCGAAAATGCGCTCGAGCATCGCCTGGAGCAGCCCTTCGCGGCCGGCGACGTAGACGTAGAGCGAGGCCGGGCCGGTGTCCAAGGCGGTGGCGACCCGCCGCATCGTGACCGCCTCCAGCCCGTCCGACTTCAGGATCTCCAGGGCGGCATCGACCACCGCGTCCTCGCTCAGTGGCGGCTTCGCAGGACGGTCGCGGGTCGACCGGTGGGCGGCCGCGGCGGTCATCGTGCCAGCTCCCTTCTTCGGTGAAACGAGATCGATCGGAGCGCCGGAGGCACGCGCCAAGCGTACGGGCTTCCTGGCGAACATTGTACGTCCAGCTTAGAGCCGGTGCATTGATGACACGAGCGGCATCGTGACGTACTATGTTCGTGACGAACGACGTTCGTTCCTGGCAGGGGCCACCGCCTGTGCCGACGGAAGGAGCCCTCGATGGCCACCGCACCAAAGGCGCGGCCCGCCGCCCCCGGCGGCGGGGACCACATCGACCCCCGCGTGCTGCGCATCGCTCTCACGATCATCATCGGCGCGCTCGCCGTCGTGTTCGACTCCACCATCATCAGCGTCGCGATCAACGACCTCGGCCGCGACCTGCACGCGCCCCTCAGCACCATCCAGTGGGTCAGCACCGCCTACCTGCTCGCGCTCGCCGTCACCATGCCGATCGCCGGATGGGCCCAGGCAGCCTTGGGCGGCAAACGCCTCTGGATCATCTCGCTGTGCATCTTCCTGGCCGGCTCGATCCTGAGCGCCTCGGCCTGGAGCGCCCCGGCCCTGATCGCCTTCCGGGTCGTGCAGGGCGCCGGCGGCGGCCTTCTGATGACACTCACGGCGACCCTGATCATGCAGGCCGCCGGAGGCCGCAACGTCGGCAAGATCATGTCAGTCATCACGGTGCCGACCGCGCTCGGCCCGGTGCTCGGCCCGGTCCTCGGCGGAGTCATCCTGCACTTCGGCGACTGGCGGTGGATGTTCATCATCAACATCCCGTTCTGCCTCGCCGGGGTCTACCTGGCCGGGCGCAACCTGCCCGCCCACGAGCCGATCACCCGCCGGCCCCGGCTCGACCTCGCCGGCCTGCTGCTGTTCTCGCCCGGTGTCGCGGCCGTCATCTACGGCCTCTCGCGCATCGACGGAACCAACGGCCTGGCGAGCATCCAGGTCGTCGCCCCGCTGCTCGCCGGCCTGGCTCTCGTCACCGCGTTCATCGCCTGGGCCCTGCACCGCAGGTCGAACGCACTCGTCGACATCCGCCTGCTGCGCCACCGCCCGCTCGCCTCGGCCTCGGTGTCGCTCGTCCTCTGCGGCGCCGCCCTCTACGGCACCATGCTCTTGATGCCGCTCTACTTCGAGCAGGTCAGGGGTACCACCGCGCTCGGCGCCGGGCTCATCCTCATCCCCCAGGGCGTCGGCACCCTGCTCTCGCGCTCGATTGCCGGCAAGTTGACCGACAGGCTCGGACCGCGCTCGGTAGCCTTCGCCTCCCTGGTCGTCGCCTGCGTCGCCACCATCCCGTTCGCGTTCGTCACCGCCCGCACCAGCCAGGTCTTCCTGATGGCCGTCCTGCTCGTGCGCGGCACCGGGCTCGGTGCAGCCATGATCCCGCTGGGCGGCGCCGGATTCTCCGGCATGAACCGCGACGAGATCCCCCACGCCAGCATCCTCATCCGCGTCACCCAGCAGCTCGGCGGCTCAATCGGCATCGCCGTCCTGACCGTCATCCTGCAGCGGGCCCTGACCGGCGCGCACACCAGCGCGGCACTGGCCCACGGTTTCCGGCAGTCCTTCTGGTGGGCGGTCATCATCACCGCTCTCGCCGTCCCGGTTAGCCTGCTCCTGCCGGGAAGGCCGGCGTCCCGGCCCGAGCCGGACGTCTCCCCCCAACCCGAACCGCTCTCCAAGCACGCCTGACCGGCGACCTGGCCGCACCGCGGCGGCCGGGTCAGGCGCCGACCGTTCCGTCGATTGCCTCACGCAACAGGTCCGCGTGCCCGTTGTGCCTGGCGTACTCGAGCGTCACGTGCAGCATCACCAGCCGCAGCGATACGTCCTCCTCCCACCTCGGCTGGTAGGCAGTGACGTCCAGTGAGGGTGCGGCCCGCTCGATCCGCCGGGAGTGCTCCACCTCGTCCTGCCAGGCCTCAAATGCCGCCCGGCCGCTGGCTCCGGTGAGGTCGAAAGCGGCCTGGAAGTCCATCTCGTCGGACCAGACCAGCGGAATATCCTCGCCGGCGATCGCCCGGCGGAACCAGGTGCGCTCGACCTCGGCCATGTGCCGCACCAGGCCGAGCAGCGTGAGCGTGGACGGTGGCGCCGACCGGCGGCTCAGGTCCTCGTCGGACAGTCCCTCGCACTTCATCGCCAGGGTCGCGCGCTGGAAGTCCAAGAAGGCCCGCAGCATCTCTCGCTCGGGCGCGGTCGAGGCTGGCTCTGGTCGCTCGGTACTCATGTCGTGAGCCGGTGCCTTTCCTGTCGGTCCTCGTGCTCAGCGAGGGCAGAGCGCGTTCGAGTACATACTGTTATCAGAGTCGGGGTAGTTGGCTCGCGCAGGAGGCGGCAGCCATGAGGCCGGAGACCGCGGTCACATGACCGACAACGAGGACCCGGTCTACGACCCGGAGAGCGACCCGTACCGGCCTAAGCCCAAGCGCCCGTGGTTCGGCCGCAAGCCGCACGGCTACGGCTACGGTCCCCGGACCTGGCAGGGCTGGCTCGTGATGCTCGTCCTCATCATCTACGCGATGATCATGGCGGCGGTATCGAAGGGTGACGGCGAGGTAATAGCCCTGGGTATCGTGCCGGTCGTCGCGGTGCCCTTCGTCATCATGGGGTTCCAGAACCGCGACTGACCATCCGCCGGGACGTTAGCCTGGCTGCGGGCCCGTCGCGACCGGCCGGCTCGGGTCGGCAACCCACCCCGACCAGGAGCCGACGTACAGCGCAGCCGGGGCGCCGACCAGCTCCAGCGCGAGCACCTCGTGGGCTGCCGTGACACCCGACCCGCAGTACGCGCCGACTGCCGGCGCGCGATCTTCGCGCGCCGGCGGCCCGGCTGGCGCGCCCTCCCCCGTATCCGCATCCAGCCGCACGCCGAGCGCGGCGAACCGTTCGCGCAACTCCGCTGGTGAGCGGAAGCGCCCGGCCCCGGTCACGTTACCCGCCGTCGGCGCGCTGATCGCGCCGGGAATGTGGCCAGCTACCCGGTCGATCGGCTCGGTCTCGCCGCGGTACCGCGCGGGCGCCCTGGCATCGAGCAAGATCCCGGTACGCGCGAGCTGCGCCGCCTGGTCGGCGTCAAGCAGCGGCATCTGCCCGGCAGACGCGGTGAACTCGCCCGGCACCGCGGCGACGTCGTCGGTGGCCACCGGCTGGCCCGCCTCGGCCCAGGCGCGGAACCCGCCATCCAGGACCTGCACCTGCGCGTGACCGTAGTACCGCAGCATCCACCACAACCTGGCCGCGATCGTGCCGTCCGCGTCGTCATACACCACGACCGGATGCCCGGCCCGGACCCCCGCCGCGCGCATGGCCGCCTCGAAGTCGGCGACGGCCGGAAGCGGATGCCGACCGCCTTCGCCCGGCGGTCCCGCCAGCTGCGCGTCCAGGTCGACATACACGGCGCCGGGCAGGTGACCCGCATGGTAGCTCTCAATGCCGGGCGGACCCCCCAGCCGCCAGCGGACGTCTAGCAGCACGGGCGGTGCCTCACCCTGGAGTGCCGCCGCCAGGTCAGCAACGTCGATCAGCGGATACTCGGTACTGGCCATGCTGTGGATAACCTCCGGCTCTCTGTGGACGAGTACGCGCCGGGCGGTGCGGTTCCCGGCCGTGGCTGTGGATAAACAGGAATTTCGCGACCGTGCCAGTCAGCCTGCCTCGTGCACGAGGAGGGGAATGCGCTGGTCCTCGGGCGACAGCGAGCCATGCATTCCGATCAGCGCGGACTCGCGCGGCTCGGCGATGGTGGCTACTACCGCCGAGTTCCCGCGTGCGGCCGATACGACATGACCGATCCGCCCGATCACCCGGTCGTCAACGGGCCCGAACCAGTTGTCATCGATCGCCTGCTCCCGGCTGACGGTCCACGCGGTCTCACCGAGGCGCTCCTGCCACGCGGCCAGCACATCCGCGGCCGCGCCCGGCTCGGCATACACGTGCCGGGCGCGCGGCTCGCCGCCGAGCAGCGCCACGCCCGCGCGCAGCTCGGCCACCTGGTCCCAGTCGGTCCGCATGCTGGCCGGCACGTCCACCATGCCGTGGTCCGCGGTGATGACAAGCAGGGTGCCGGCGGGCAGAGCACCCGCGATCTGCTCGGCGAGCCGGTCCGCGTGCGCCAGCTGGTAGCGCCAGGCAGGCGACGTGGAGCCGCAGGCGTGGCCGGTGCCGTCCAGGTCGCCCGTGTAGACCATGGCGAACCCGCGCGGCCGCGATGCCAGCGCCGCCGCCGTGCTCGCCACCAGCGCCCCCGGCGTGTTCGCCGACCGGTAGTCGGCGCCCCGCATGGCCGCGGCGGACAGGCCCGTATGCTCGAAGGATCCCTGCGCCACCCGGATCGCGCCGATGCCGGCCGCAACGGCCCGCTCGAAGATCGTCGCCTTGGGCTGCCAGGCCAGCGGGTCCACGGTCTTGTCCCATCGCAGCGCGTTCAGCAGCCGGCCCGTCCGCGGATCCCGGACCTGGTAACCGAGCAGGCCGTGCTGGCCGGGCGGAAGCCCGGTCCCGAGCGAGCTCAGGCTCGTGACGGTCGTGGCAGGGAACCCGGCCGACAGCCAGCGGCCGCGCCCGGCCAGGCCGGCCAGGAACGGGGCGACGTCCTCGTGCTGGTCGAGCAGGTCCCAGCCCATTCCGTCGATGACCAGCAGGCAGGCCCGGTGCGCGGCCGGCAGGCCGAGCGGGTTCGGCTCGGCTGGGATGCCGAGCGCGCCGAGCAGCGACGGCCCGACCTCCGCGAGCGTCGCCTCGCCGTAGCGAGGCAGCAGCGGACCGGCCGGATCATCCACGCTTGACGCGTCTGTGCGGGTGCCCGCGGCCGCCAGTCCCCCGGCGCCCTCGGGCCACGACCTCGTCACGGGCGGCTGGTCGCCTCGGCCAGGGCCCGGGCGAACGCCACCAGCTGCTGGACGGCCTCCTGGCCGTCCGCGGCCTCACTGACCCGCACGGTCAGGTCGTCGGCCGTCATCGTGCCCGTGTAACCGTGGTCGGCTTCGCAGCTCTCGTCCCCGCAGTGCGCCGGCTCGATCTCGATGTGCGACAGCACGTTCCATCCGATCGTGAGCACGACCTCGCTCGGCATCGTCACGCCCGGCAGGTAGCTGGCCGGATCGGGGATCACGCGGGTAAGTGCGACCGAGGAAATACGGGAGTGCCGGACGGCTTCAGTGCTCGTCTCCGCCTGCGGCCTGGCCTCCGGCTCCGATTCGTCCGCTGGGTATTCATCGGTGTGCGAATAGACCAGGCGACTCGGGGTGAGCGCCATGACCGTCACGTGCCGCCGCACCTCCATGCCCGGATCGAAGGTGGCGTCGTGCAGCACGAAGTAAGAAACGACGGGCTCGCTGCCGACCGCTGAGGACACGGCATCGTAGACGAGGCCGGGGTAATAGCCGCTTCGCTCGATAGCGGCCTGCATCCCGCTGGAAGCCGCCCTGGTATCGCTCATTGTCCCATCCTTGCACCGTCCCCCGCCGCTCGTTCACCTCGTGGGGCAGACTTCGGCCAAACTCGCAGCCCGGCGGTTAGCCTGCGGACTGCGCTCGCGGCAGGTACCGCAGCACCGCCGTGTCGCCGGCCCTGGTTGCCCCGGCCAGCACCATCCGGGCCGACGGTAGCGCGCCTGACCTGGTCAAACCAGGCCCGGGTGCCAGCAAACGGGGCGCGGCCGGATCGCCGACAAAAACCGGCGCGACGGCGAGCTGGAATTCATCAGCGAGACCGCCACCGAGGGCCTCGGCAAGCAGCCGGGCCCCGCCCTCGATCATCAGCCGACTGATACCCCGCCCA
>JASHUE010000593.1:0-4319 GCA_030040195.1 Streptosporangiaceae bacterium
CGCAGTGCCCCCGGCTGCCCACGACCAGCAGGTCCGCGCCCGCGGCCACCTCCAGCAGGACCTGCTCCGGGTAGCCCTCCGCCACTGTCGCGCTAACCTTCACCGGTGCGTCCGGATCCACGGTCTGACTGATCGCCCGGCTCAGCACCCTCGCGGCAGATTTGCTGTCGTCGACGTCCTCGAGCGCCTGCCAGGCCATGACTGCCTCGACCGAGTCACCCGTCAGCCCGGCCTCACGCACCGCCCACGCCAGCGCGGCTAGCGAGATCGGCGACCCATCCACGCCGACCACGATCCGCCGACCTGACGCCCGCTCGCCGCTCACCCTCTGGTCCCTTCCCCGGGCACGACGGTCACGGGGCAGGTGGCGTGGTGGAGGATGGCGAGGCTGACCGAGCCCAGCGTCATCTCGAGGAGGCCGCCCCGGCCGCGCGCACCGACCACGAGCAGCTGACCGCGGGACGCTGCCGCCAGAAGGGCCGAACGGGGGTCGCCCTGTTCCACGCGCCTGTGCAGCAGCAGCTCAGGGTGGCCCGCTTGCACCTTGTCCATCCTCGCCGCGAAGTCCGCCTCAATACTGCGGGCGGTGCCCAGCACTCCCGCGGCATCTGACAACGCGCAGACCGCCATGAGCGGTGCGCCGCGCAGCTCGGCTTCCTCGACGGCGCAATCCAGGGCAGCCTGCGACGCGGGTGACCCGTCACATCCGACCACTACCGGTGGCGGGTAATGTCCGGGCACCTGCCTCCGGCCACTGCCCCGCACGACGGTCACCGGTACCGGGGCGTGCGCAGCTACCTGGAGGCTGACGGATCCGAGTCGCAGACCCGCGAAGCCGCCGACGCCCCGCGAGCCGACCACGAGCATGTCCGCACCAGCGCACTGCTCGCACAGCACGCGGGCCGCTCGCCCGCAGACGAGTAGCGGCCGAGGATTTATGGCGGAGTCGGATGCTTGAGCAGCCCGCATACCCTGCGCGAGCACCGTCTCGGCGCGGTCCCGCTCCGGATCTACCTGGCCGGCGTCCGCGAGTGGCAACGGCGTCTCTGCCGCGGTGGCGCCCGAGACCGCGTATCCGGGTGTCCAGGCATGCCAGATTGTCAGCGGAACGTCACGCAGCCGGGCCTCACGCACCGCCCACTTCAGGGCTTCCACGCTACCCGCGGACCCGTCGTATCCAACCATGATCTCATGTCTGCGCGTCGTCATGAGGACCTCCCGTCCGCGTCACTTCACGCGCTCCCGACGCGCGCGTCTGCCCCTGGCTGTCCCTGGCCGGTTACCCGTGCCGGGACCAGGTTGGCCCGACCGTGTCCCAGGCTCGCTGCCAGCCCGCCATGCGGCGCCGGTTGCAGATCAGCCGGATACCGCCGACGGCGCCGGCGGCCCCGACTGCGACGGCCATGAGAACCCACAGGACGGCGGAAATTACCTGATAGCACACGCCGACGGAGTTCAATGGGGGCGTTGTCTGCTGTCCGGCGGAGTTGACCCAGATCGTTACCTTCTGACCGGCGTGCGCATCGAGGTCGGTCGCGACTTGACCGGACCTGTGCTGACCGTCGGGTGCCTGCCAGCGGGCAGGCACCATGGCGACATCCCATCCCGCGTCGAGCGCGGACTGGGCCGCGCTCTGCTCCAGCGTCGCGATGGCGGGCCGCCAGCCGCGCTCGGCGCGCTGCTGCGCCAGGCCGGCGGAATAGGCGCGATGACCGGCCAGCAGGCCCAGCACGACGCAGGCGGCAATGGCCGCCACCAGCAGCGCGGTCATCGCCCGCGCCTCGATCCGGTCGATGCCGCGCCACAGCGGGTTTTGTCGCCGCCGCGACAGTCGCTGGACGAACTGCCACCTGTGGTTCACCGGGATCTACCTCCGACCCGTGCCCTTGAGGCAACGTTGCCCGTTCCGGCGCTGACTCATCAGGGTCATTCGTCCCATCGGGCCCGGACCGATGACCTGCGTGCTGGTCGGTGAGCGATCGTTGATCACGGTCACGCTGCGGCAGCCATCTGGCGGTGGGTTGCTGACCAGCATCTGCGGCGTCTCGGTCATTGCGTGTCACCTCTTAGCTGCAGGATCGGCCATGATGCGCCGGGCCCGGCAGGGTCAAATGGCCCTACTCAGGCAGACCTGCGGCCGGCGAGGATGGCGTGATCGTAGAGTGAGCGGCGTCGTCCAGGCCGTTGCGGGGCGGTGCCCGGGCGGCTAGTCCTACCGGAGTGGAGGACGAGGTGACCGAAGTGAGCGATGTCGGCGGAACCGACTTGGGGCGGCGCATTTCTGATCGGCGGGCTCGCCTAGGCCTGAGCCGCGAGGATGCCGCGGCGCGGGCAGGAATGGCGCCGGAATACCTTGCCTATCTGGAGACGAGCCCGACCGCGGATCCGTCACAAGGGGCGCTGATACGGCTGGCCACTGCCCTCGGCACAACATCGGACGCGTTCTCGGGCGCGGGCATTACAGCACCCCCTGGGCAGCAGGGAGCGCAACGGCATGCGGCGCTGGAGGTCCTGACCGAGGAGGAATGCTGGGCCTACATCCGGCCGCGCGGGGTCGGCCGGTTCTTGTATAGCGCGGACAGAGGCCCGGTGGCCGTGCCGGTCAACTACGCGATGCTGGGCGACGCAGTGGTCTTCCGGACCGATGACCGCACCGCCGCGGCCGGGGCGGTCAGCCAGCGGAGGGTCTCGTTCGACGTCGACCATATCGACGACGCGCTGAGCGAGGGATGGAGCGTCCTCGTCAGCGGGATCGCGACGATCCTCACCCGTCCCGACGACGTGCACGCCGCGGACGGCCTCGATATCGAGCCGTGGGCCGGGGGCGAGCGCAACGCCTATATCCGGCTCGTGCCCGAGGAAGTCACCGGGCGCCGTATCCGGATCCACGCATCGCGGTGAATCGCGGTAACTCAACTCGCGCGCGGATAGCTCATCCGGTCTCTCACGCCCACGACGGCCTCGGCGTGCCTGATGCGGGCCAGGAGTCGAAGCGCGGTGTCAAGCCGCTCCACCGGTCCGGCGATCGTCACGATTCCGTACTTGACCGTGACCTCCAGCGTGTCCGGGTCTAGCCCGAACTCCTTGTCGATGATGACCTTGGTTACCTCGTCAAAGATGTCGGAGTCTGGCCGTTCGTACACGCTAAGCACGTCGGATCGCGTCACGATTCCGAGGAGCCGCTCATCTTGGTCGACGACGGGCAGCCGCTTGATCTGCCACTGCTCCATCTGACGGGCGGCCTCCGATACCGAAGCCCACGGGTGAACGGCAATTGCCGGGCTCGTCATCAGCTGCTGCGCGGTGAGCGCGTTCGCCTTGTTCTCCTGATTCAGCCGCCAGTTGAGGCGCTCAAGCCCCGGCGGGAACTCAGGATCTGTCAGCTTGCAGAGCAAATCGGCCTCGGATACCAGCCCGATTACCCGGTCGTCTTCGTCAATTACCGGGCATGCGCTCACCCGGTAGCGGTGCAGTACCGTCACGATCTCCTTGTAGTCCGCGTCCTGCCGCAACGCGATCACGCTTGTGGTCATCACATCGCCGACTGCCGCATTCATTGCCTCTCCCCCCGTTGACCGTCGGCCCCGCCTCGGTGGATCCGTGCCCTACTTCCCGCCCTTGCCCCGGATGATCACGATCGGGCACGGCGACAGATGCGAGCAGTGCTGGCTCACCGAGCCGAGCAGCGTCCCGGTGAAGCCACCGTGTCCCCGGCTCCCGATGACCAGCAACTCGGCTCCCTTGGCCGCCTCCAGCAGCACCTGAGCCGCGTTCCCCTCGGTAACCGATGTGCCAACCCGCACGCTGCTGGCCGGGTCAGCCTCATCCGCGATGACCTCTGCAAGTGTCTTCGCGGCAATTTCCCCGAAATCGGTGGCATCCATCGCCGAGACCGGCGCCCAGGCATATCCGCCGGCCATCACCGGATAGTGCCAGGCGATGACGGCATGGACCGCCGCGCCAGTGAGCTCGGCCTGCCGCAAGGCCCACCGCAGCGCGGCCCTCGACTGGTCCGATCCGTCCACCCCGACCACAATGCGCCGCTCCTGATTACTCTGCCCGGTCATGGCCCTCACCACCAAGAATCGCTCCTACCTCAACCGTCGCGCAGGGCTAGCGAGCCTGGCAGGGGCGTTCCTACCCGCGCGGAGGGACCTTCGCCCCGCGCGGTAATCAGGTTCCGGTCCTACCTGAGCCGACGCAGGAACGGATCCCGCGGGGCGGCCGCCGCGATCCGGACCCGCACGTCGACGGCCTGCACATCCTGCGGGCGGGCGATCACCGGATTAAGGTCGAGTTCGGCGACCTCCGGCAGCTCG
>JASHUE010000061.1:0-7567 GCA_030040195.1 Streptosporangiaceae bacterium
ACCGCACCCGAGCCTGTTGCGCGATCCTGGCCACCCGCCAGGCCAGCACGATGACCGCGATGAGCCACGCGACGGCGGGGCCCGCGTACGGCTGGCTCTGCCAGTACCTGAACATGAGCACGCCAACCGGGAGTGACCAGACCAGGCTGAGAGCCACCGTGCGACAGGGCACGAATCCGCGGCTCAGTGCCCCGGCATGAGCGGCCAGCGCCATCCCGACCGGCAAGATCAGGAGCAGGAGATGCGGCCAGTTGGCGCCCCGCGCCAGCATTGCGACGATCACGATGCCCCAGCATGCGACGGAGGCTGACGCGAGCCAGGACCGGTCACCGGTCGACAGCCCGTACGGGGCGTAAAGCAGCCCGCCGATCACCAAGAATGGCGATGCGACGATGAGGGCGAGAAACAGCAGCGCCCTGACCGGCAGCGGTGCGGTCGCAACGAACCGCCGAATGCGAGAGAGACCTTCCTCCACCGCCTGCCGGCCGGACCGGGCAGGCGGCCGCTCCGCTGACCGCATCACGCTCCCTCGCACTGAGACCTGTATAGCGCATTACGGACTGCATTCGGGGGCCCACATTCAGATACCGCCAGAAAGTTGGCGCTTCCGCCGCGGCTGGTACCCGATGAGGTCGATCTTTCCGTCCAATCCGCGCGCCATTCCCGCACGCAGCGCTGTCTCCGGCAGGTTATCGCCGCACTGCAAGCTGAGCCAGGCCCCGACGCGCCGGCCGGCACCGGCTGGCGGAACGGGCGCCGAGATTGCGCCCTCGCGCTGCGGACCCGGGCGAGGCGGAGACCACCTCGTTCCCCTCATGAAGCACGTGGTGGCGGGCGACGGTCACGCGCGTGCCTGCGGGCGCCAGAATCTAGGTCATACTGACTGCGGCCAAACGTGACGAGAACGACGACGGAGGACCGATGCTGCGAATCGAGGCCCAGGTACTGATTCCTGGTGATGGTGAGCCCGTGGCTGACGGCGTGGTCGTCGCCGACGGCAGCGCGATCAGCTACGCAGGACCGGCCGCGAGCGCTCCGCAGACGCCTGACGCCGACGTGACGACCGCCGCCGCGGTCATGCCCGGCATGTGGGACTGCCACACGCACTTCCTCGGCTCGCGAGTGTTCGACCTGGCCAAGCTGGTCCAGGAGCCGCTGGCACTGCGGGCGGTCCGCTCGGCGCGGGACCTGCGCAACGCCCTGGACGCCGGCATCACCTCGGTCCGCGAGGTCGGCGGGCTCGGCGTGTACCTGGCTAGGGCGGTGACCGAGGGCGTACTCGACGGACCGTCCATCTACGCCGCCGGGGCAATCCTGAGCACCACGGGCGGGCACGGTGACCTGCACTGTTACCCGCTGTCTTTCGTGAACGACTTCAACCGGACGGACGGCGCCGCGCGGCTGGCCGACGGCACCGCCGACTGCATGCGCGCGGTCCGTGAGCAGCTACGGTCCGGTGCGCGGGTGATCAAGGTGTGCGCGTCAGGTGGCGTGCTGTCGGAGATCGACAGCCCGATCCATCAGCAGTTCACGGTGGCCGAGCTGCGCGCCATCGTCGAGGTCGCGGGTCTCGCCGACCGGGTGGTCGCGGCGCACTGTCACGGCAAGCCGGGCATCATGGCGGCCATCGAGGCGGGCGTGCGGACGATCGAGCACGGCAGCTATCTGGACTCGGAAGCCTGCGACGCGATGGTGGAGCAAGGCATGATTCTCGTGCCCACCCGCAGCATCGTCGAGGACATCCTCGCGAACCTGCAGGAGGTCCCGCCGTACGCGGCGGCCAAGCTGACCGCGCTCGCATCGACGCACGCCGAGGCCGTTCAGCTGGCGATCGAGCGCGGCGTTACGGTCGCGATGGGCACCGACATCGGGCTGACCGGGATGGACCTGCCCAACTCGTGGGGGAACAACGGCACCGAACTCATCTACCTCGCCAAGCTCGGCATGACTCCCCTTCAGGCCATCGCCGCCGCCACCGCCATCGCACCGCAGACGCTCGGACCGCAGGCGCCGCGCAGCGGCCAGCTGACGGCCGGTCACGACGCTGACATCCTGACGCTCGACGCCGACCCGCTCGTGGACATCTCCGTTCTCGCCAAGCCCGAGCACGTCACGGGGGTCTGGACGGGCGGCCGCCGGGTCAAGGGCTGACGTACCCGGGGCGCTCGGGCTTCGGCCGTCGGGCTTCGGCCGTCGGGCTTCGGCCGTCGGGCTTCGGCCGCCGGGCTTCGGCGTTCGGGCCGACTCACTGAATGTCGGCGGCCCGTGCTAGACCCGGACTATGCCGAACCCCTTGCTCAGCTTCGACGACATGCTCACCCTGATCGAGGACCGGTCCGACGCGCTTCGCTCCGCTGCCGTCGGCAATCTGGACGCCCGCGTTCCCGGCTGTCCCGGCTGGTCCGTGCGAGACCTGGTCACCCACCTCGGCAAGGTGCACCTGTTCTGGTCGGCTGCGGTCACCGCCGGGCCCGCGGCCGGTCCGCCGGACGAGGACACGATCGGAGACCGAGAGCCGCTCGGCGACCTGCTGACCTGGTCGGCCAGCGCCGCGGCAGCACTCATCGGCTCGCTGAAGGACGCCGGATCCGAGCGCGGGTGCTGGGCGTGGTGGGAGTCGTCGGGCGCGCCGATGACGGCCGGAGCCGTCGCCCGGCACCAGGTGCAGGAGGCGGGTGTGCACGCCTTCGATGCTCAGCAGGCGGCAGGCAACCCCGAGCCGCTGCCACCGACGCTGGCCGCCGACGGGGTTGGAGAGTTCCTGGCCGTGGGCCTGCGGACCACAGGCGCGTGGCCGCACGATCCGGCGACCGTGGCTCTGTCCGCCGGCGACGGCGGGGACTGGCTGCTCGGCCTGCGGCGCGAGCGCCTGCAGATTTCGGTGCTGCCCGATGCGGAACGCAGCCCGGCCAAAGCGGATGCGACGGTGACGGCGAGCCCGAGTGATCTCGTGCTCGCGTTCTACCGACGGCACGGGCCGGACCGGCTGCGGGTAACGGGCAACCAGACACTGGTGACGCGGCTGCTCGACTGGCCGGACATGGAGTGAGCTCGCGCCGCCGCATCGAGATTGGCCGCATTCTCCCTTGTCCTGCCTCCGGCCAAGCAGTGTCCGGTCAGCCTGGCTGCGGGCGTGGCTCGTCCGATTCAAGATCTTCTAGCTTGGCCCGCAGGAACTCGCACATCTCGCCAAGCTGTTGCCGCTTCTCTTCGATCTGGGCCAGTTTGGCGGCCAGCAGTTCGCGCTGGCGGCCGTCGTCCAGGGAGCCTGCGACGTACGCCGCCGCGATGGGGCTCAACTCGGCGAGGGTGAAGCCGATTGACTGGGCGATCTTGGTGCCCTTGACAAGCTCGGCCGCGCTGGCGTCGTAGTCGGCGTAGCGCCGCGACCCGGCGCGGCGGGAGGTGCACGTCACCAGCCCGAGGCGTGTGTACAGGCGCACTGCGTCCCGGCTGACTCCGGCGGAGCGGGCGACCTCGCCGATCAGCACGGCTGGCTCCTTGACTGTGGACCTTGGACCACACTTTACGGTTTCCCCATGGACAACCTAGCCGCTCAGCGCAGGACGGTCATCGTAACCGGAGCCAGCGACGGGATCGGGGCCGCTGCCGCGCGCATCCTGGCTCGCCGGGGAGACCGCGTCATCGTCATCGGCAGGTCGCCGATTAAGACCCGCGCTATCGCCGCAGAGATCGACGCGGAATGCCATGTCGCTGATTTCGCCTTTCTAGATCAGGTTCGTGACCTCGCCGGTGAGGTGCAGGCACGGCACCCAAGAATCGACGTCCTGCTCAATAACGCCGGACTGATCGCTGGGGCCAGGCGCACTGTCACCGATGACGGGCACGAACTCACCTTCCAGGTGAACCACCTAGCCCCGTTTCTTTTGACCATGCTGCTGAAGGACCGCCTCTGCGCGGCGCAGGGCAGGGTCATCACGACGTCCAGTCAGGCAAGCACGGCGCGAGACGCACGAGTCGTCATTGACGACCTGGACATGGCAGCTGGCTATGACGGCCTGCGGGCGTATAAGGCAAGCAAGCTCGCCAACGTCCTGTTCACCCGCGAACTGGCCCGCCAGTGGGCGCCGGCGGGAGTGAGCGCCGCCGCCATGCACCCTGGCCTGGTGCGGTCTCAATGGGGACGAACGGGCCCGGTCGCGGTCCGGCTGGTCGTGAACTCTCCCCTGCACCTGGCGATGAGGTCTCCCGAGCGCGGTGCGGACACGCTGGTCTGGCTATCGACCAGCGTCCCCGGCAAAGACTGGGAAAGCGGCGGGTACTTCGCCGACCGCAAACCGGCTACCGTCAAGGCTGACGCGAACGATGGGGAACTGGCACGAGCGCTTTGGGATCGCTCGGCGCTCATGTGCGGGCTCTAGTCGTGAGATGCGGTGTACCGAGCGGGACGCGATACCAGCGCAGTGCACCCATTCAGAGCGTGCCGTATTCCCCGGTTTCAGGCTTGCTCGGCGCGGAGGGCGGCTTACGGTGCACCGTGTCGGCCCTAGCCTGGTCCCGCTCTCTTCTGAGCATGACGCACACGGCGAAGGGCGCGTCGTCTCGCTCCCCGTCCTCACCTTGAACTATGCCCCGGCTCCGGATTTCACCCGCGTACCGCATCCCGATGCGCTGCATGACCGCTCGGGAGCGCACGTTGTGACGGACCGTGCACGACACGACGGCTTGCGCCCCTAGGACGTCGAATGCAAATGCGAGCCCGGCCCGGCCAATCTCAGATGCGTAGCCGCGCCCCCAGAACTGGCGCCGCAGCGCCCATCCCAGCTCAAGCCAGTGCGCATGCGCCACAAATGGGCGGCGAACCTCATGCGCGACGCGCATCCACGGCTCGGCCGGGAGGAACGCGTAGATCTGACCCCAATCGTCGTCGACCGGTGTACGCGAAAGTCCGCCGCGGCCGACAAGCTCGCCGCTTTCGCGGTCGTAGGCGATCCACTTGTGAACACCATGGAGGCGCCACGAGTCGCTCATGAATGTCGCCCACTGTTTCGCCTGCTGCAGGCTCGGCTTCTGGTGGCCGTACCAGTACGACACGTCGTCCTCGCTATGCACACGCCACAGGTCTGGAGCTTTGCCGGCGTCCACCGGCTCAAGCCTGAGGCGCGTGGTGAGCCACGTGTCACCAAAGCCGACCATCAGCGGATGTTCCACGCGACGCAGCGTTCCACCGGTGGCGACAATGCCGCACCTGGATATTTATGCCGACGGCGAGCGACCAGCATGCGTTGCCGAACTGCGTGAACCAGCGGGCGACGCCTCGGTCGCGCGGTCCGGGTCCTGTCAGCGGGCACTCACGAGATCAGCCCGCTGTATGCGTTGAGTGCAGGCTGTCCGCCAAGGTGGGCGTAAAGCACCGTAGCGCCGGGAGGAATCTCCTTGCGGCTCACCAGATCAATGAGGCCCGCCATGGACTTGCCCTCGTAGACCGGATCGGTAACCATGCCCTCAGTACGCGCAGCCAGCCGCATCGCGTCCAGTGTGGCGCTGTCTGGGATGCCGTAGACGCCCGCGCGGTAGCGCTCGTCGAGGTGGATCTCGTCATCGGTCAACTCGCGCTGGACGCCGATCAGTTTGGCGGTCTGGCGTGCGATGCGGCTGACCTGGTCGCGCGTCTCCGCTGGCCTGGCCGACGCGTCGATGCCAAGGATCCGGCGCGGGCGGCTGCCTGCGTCAGCAAGCGCGGCGAAGCCGGCGACCATCCCGGCCTGGGTACTGCCGGTGACCGAGCACACGATGATGGTGTCGAAAAAGACGCCCAGTTGATGTTCCTGTTCCGCGAGCTCGTAAGCCCAGTTAGCGAATCCGAGACCGCCGAGCGGATGGTCTGACGCGCCCGCCGGGATGGCGTAGGGACGCCCGCCGGCACCTTCGATCTCCTGCAGGGTCTGCTGCCAGCTGTCCTTGACCCCGATTCCGAACTCAGCCCGGACAAGCCTGACGTCGGCCCCGGTGAGGCGGCTGATCAGGATGTTGCCGACCTTGTCGTAGACCGGATCGGGCCAGTCCACCCAGCTCTCCTGCACGAGCACGCAGGCGAGGCCGACCCTGGCGGCTACCGCGGCGACCTGGCGAGTGTGGTTGGACTGCACGCCGCCGATCGACACCAGCGTGTCACAGCCCTTGGCCAGGGCGTCGGCGACCAGGTACTCCAGCTTGCGCGTCTTGTTACCGCCATAAGCAATTCCTGAGTTGCAGTCCTCGCGCTTAGCCCAGATGGACGCACCCCCCAGCCGCTCGGTCAGCCGGTCGAGCCGATGCACCGGCGACGAGCCGAACAGCAGCGGATACCGCTCGAACGATTCGATCGACATGGGTACCTCCGGGCAGACACCTAGCGGGGGGACAGATCATCAGCGAGGTCTTCCAGGCTTCGCCAGATTTGGGCGGTGACCTGGATCGCCCGGTCAACGTCTCCTGCGGCGCACGCAGCGATCAGCTCATCGTGCCGCTGTACCGAGCGCCGGGCCCGGGCCGAGCTGAACTGGCGTCGCTCCAGCCGGCGGATCAGCGGGGTGTATCGCTCGATCGTGGCGGCAACCGGCCGGTTTCCTGACACGCCCACGAGCACACTGTGCAACTCGTCATCGGAGTCCATCGCCGCGTCGACGTCGCCCGCCTGAGTCGCCGCCTCGAACCGACGGTTGGCTTGGCGCATGGCCTCGACATTCTCGGCCGTCAGCAGCGGCACGGCGGTGCGCGTGGCCAGCTCATGCACAACGCGAACTACCGCCGCAGCGTCCCGCACCTCTCTCAGCACCAGTTGCGTGACTCGGGTGTAGCTCTGCGGCTTGGTCTCGACCAGGCCTTCATCGGCAAGCCGCGCCAGGGCATCGCGCACCGGAGCACGCGAGAGCCCCAGCTCTTCGGCGATGGCTGCGTTGCTTACTACAGCCCCCGGAATAATGTCCCCGCGAACGATCGCATCGCGGATCGCTTCATAGGCCGTGTCACGCAGGAGTGTGCGCTCCACACGAGGCAATGTCACACTGATATGTTAGATGTCAGTCGGCCAGTCGACAACGGTCTCCCTCCACCTGATACCGGACGTCGGAGTGCCCGCGGCAAAGACCGGCGGTAGCCAGCCAGTTCCTGCTCGCTGCAGGTTGCGCAACGTCGCTGCCTGCCGGTTGATGATCCGCTGAGCGCAGTCCGTGTTGGCGACGAGGGTGGTGTCCTCAGCCGCGGCGCGCTCCCGCAATCACGGTGCATCAGATGCAACGCCTGACGTCTCATAACCACTCAGGAGAGGTGCAGCGTCTCCCGCCGCACCTCTCCTGAGCTGGGAAGGCTTCGCTGAACGATGCCCAGAATCAGCTGCAGCCACTCGTGGAGCCGCATCCTTCGCAGACGTAGCAGCTACCTGCCGGGCGCATCTTCGTGCCACACGTGAGGCACAGTGGCGCGTCCGCGACCCGGCCCAACTGCGACTCGATCAGCTCCGTGGAGCTTTGCGGCTGAGTCGACTCGATGGCGACCTCCTGCTCGCGGATCGCGGGCTCCGGTCGCTGGGCCTTCTCGACCGGCGCCGACTGCGCCATCTCCGTCG
>JASHUE010000062.1:0-3820 GCA_030040195.1 Streptosporangiaceae bacterium
GGCGGCGGTGATCGAAGCGCTGCGGTCGAGGTAGAGCCATCTGGGGGCACCGGGCTCGCCGGTGGACGACAGGTTCAGGCCGAGGTAGAAGTACAGCCGCTTGCCGCTCTCGGCCGCGTAGGCGGAGGGCGGGACGACCTCGTAGAGATGCCAGGTCTCGTGGCAGATGGGCCGGCCACACTTCTTGAACGCGGAAGCAGTCTCGTTCGCGAGTACGTACACGGTGACGATCGTCGAGCCGCCTAGTTCTGTCGTTGACTGCAAGCTCGGCAGGACCTCGACGCTGTACCGGGTCGCCAGGCCCGGCGATGCGGTGAACGAGTAGCTCACCGGGCTCGAGCTGGTGACGTCCAGCGCCGCATCCTGGCCGGGAACCTGGACGGGGTTTTGCTTATACGGCCACTGCTGCGCGTACAAGACGGCGAAGTCACCGGTGGCGGCCCCGCTGATGTCGCCCTTGATCGTCACATCGCTGTATTTGCCGGCGGCGTAATAGACAAAGACGTCGCCGGTCACGGGCTTGGAGTGTGACTGCGCTGAGATCGAGACGGTCGGCCCAGCCGCGACCGACTGGGCCATGGCGGATCCCAGGCCGACCGAAGCCAGCGCGCATGTCACCGCGGTAACCGCGAGACCTCGCCAGAGTTTGGACACATGTACCACGACCTCATCTGAACACAGAGAAAGCCCCCGTAAGGGCACGTGGCCGAATGCCAGGCTATGGGTATCTATATCAGCTAGCGAGGGCCAAGCCATGATCTGCCGATGCAGTCACCGGATGCCGCCCGGCACGGCGGGCCGTTCGGCCCGCCGATACGCGCAGCGCCGGGCAGCCGAGCCGGGAAGCCCGCGGAAAGCATCTGGCCCGGCACCGCTCGGTGGCGCCGGGCCAGACGCGTGGCGCCGGGAATGCGCCGGTCAGCCGAGGTAGATGACGGTCAGGGGAACCCGCTTGTTGCCGCAGCCGTGCCTTCCTGGCAGGCCCATGCCGTCGCGGCTCTCGGTATCCCTCGTGCAGCTAGCCGGGAACCAGGTCGCTTCGCCGTGCCGCAGCGGGACGTAGAACGTGTAACTGGCCTCGTACTCACCCGCGTTGACTCGCTTGACCTTAACTTTCGCCGTCGAGCTCAGGTACATGTACTTGGGGAGCGCTTTGGTGTACCAGACGGCCAGATACAGGTACTGGTGCTTCTTGACCTCGACGGGCAGGGCCGACGCGGCCATCGTGATGTCCAGGCTGTAGGTGTAAACGCATCTGCTGGCGTTGCAGCTTGTGTGCTTACGCAGCAGTTTCCCGCCCTCGGTGACGTAGACGGTCGCTGTGCTCGACGTCACGTCGAGCGTGGTTCCGGTCGTGACCTCGACCTCGTAGCTGGTTGCGACCGTGGGCGTGACCGTGAAGGAGTAGGCCTCAGGCGACGTGCCGTTCAGCGTCTGGTCCGCGCCTGTCGGCTTGAAGGTCTTCGCGCCGAACGGCTCGTCCAGCAGCGACACGACATCGCCGCTCGCGGCGCCGGTGACGTCGCCGCTGACCGTGGCGGCGTCCTCACTGTGGTCCGTGGTCTTATAGATCACCAGGGCATAACCATCGACCTTGCCCTTGGACGCCCCCGGGTAGTGGGGCGAGGTGGCGCCGATGGTGACGCCATACGCGGCTGGGCTGGCGGCCTCCGCGGGGAGCCCGCTGGAGGCCGCGACTAGCCCGCCGGCCATCGCCACGGGGACGACCCATCGCCAGAATCTCGACATCCGCATCTACTTTCCGCCCGCTACGCGGGCCATGGTCAGAACCGACCGGCAAAGTATGACAGGAGCGGTCAGTGACTAACAAGCATGTTCCGAGTGGTTGAAATGGCCTCGGAAACGGGCAGTGCGGAAAGCGAGGGGGATAGCTTGCCGGGGACGCGAGCTTGCTGGCATCCCCGGCTCGCTGCTACGCCGGGCCTCGGTCAGACGTCGTAGTAAAGCTCAAACTCGTGCGGATGCGGGCGCAGCCGGATCGCGTCGATTTCGTTGGACCGCTTGTAGTCCAGCCACGTCTCGATGAGGTCCGGGGTGAACACGCCGCCTTCGAGCAGGTAGTCCTGGTCGGACTCGAGGTTGCTGAGCACTGCCTCCAGCGAGCCAGGCACCTGCGGGATCGACTTGGCCTCGTCGGGCGGCAGCTCGTAGAGGTCCTTGTCAACCGGCTCCGGCGGCTCGATCTTGTTCCTGATGCCATCGATCCCGGCCATGAGCATCGCGGCGAAGGCCAGGTACGGGTTGCAGGACGGATCCGGCACGCGGAACTCAAGCCGCTTTGCCTTCGGGTTGGGGCCGGTGATCGGAACGCGGATGCAGGCCGAACGGTTGCGCTGCGAGTAGACGAGGTTGACCGGGGCCTCGAATCCTGGCACCAGCCGGTGATAGGAGTTCGTGGTCGGGTTGGTGAAAGCCAGCAGCGACGGCGCGTGCTTGAGCAGGCCGCCGGCGTAGTACCGGCCGACGTCCGACAGCCCGGCGTAGCCGACTTCGTCGTAGAACAGCGGCGCACCATCCTTCCACAGGCTCTGGTGGCAGTGCATGCCCGAGCCGTTGTCGCCGAAGAGCGGCTTGGGCATGAAGGTGACGGTCTTGCCGGCTGCCCTCGCGACGCTCTTGACCACGTACTTGTAGGTCATCAGGTTGTCGGCCATCGCCAGGAGCGTGTTGAACCTGATGTCGATCTCGGCCTGCCCGGCGGTGCCGACCTCGTGGTGCTGCATCTCGACCGTGATGCCGCAGGCGATGAGGTTACGGACCATCTCCGAGCGCAGGTCGGTGTAGTGGTCCATCGGCGGCACGGGGAAGTAGCCGCCCTTATATGCGGGCTTGGCGCCCAGGTTCCCGCCCGGCTCGTCCCGGCCGGTGTTCCACGCCCCCTCGATCGAGTCGATGTGGTAGTAGCCCTGGTTCGGCCCAGTCTCATAGCGCGCGGAGTCGAAGATGTAGAACTCGGCCTCGGGTCCGAAGAAAGCGGTGTCGGCAATGCCGCTGCCGCGCAGGTAGTCCTCGGCCTTGCGCGCGATGTTGCGCGGGTCGCGGCTGTAGGGCTCCCCCGTCAGCGGATCGTGCACGAAGAAGGTCAGGTTGAGCGTCTTGTGGGAGCGGAACGGATCGAGCACTGCGGTGGTCGCGTCCGGAAGCAACAGCATGTCCGATTCATGAATTTGCTGGAAGCCGCGGATCGACGAGCCGTCGAACATCCGGCCCTCGGTGAACACGCTCTGATCGAACGACTCGGCGGGAACGGTGAAGTGCTGCATCGTGCCCGGCAGGTCGACAAACCGGACGTCGACGAATTCCACCCCTTCGGCCCCGATGAACTCCAGAATCTCATCGCCGCTTGTGAACATCAGCTCTCCCTCTTGGCCGCAGCCGCGGTGATCGCGCCGCCGTCGGCGCGATCTCGACGCTAGCCGTCAACGGTTTCCTCGCCGTGTCCCCTCTGTTTCGCCAGTGTTACACCGGTACGTGCCGGGGCCGCCCGGCCGCCCCCCTGCCCGTCGCTGCCAGCATCCCAACCCCGCGAGGTGCTGGTCAGCCGCCTCGCCGGAGCCGATACCTTTTACTTGTGACCAATCAGCACGCCGCCAGCAGCGACGACGAGTTCTATCCGGGCCAGGACCTGGGGCTTCCGGAATACGGGCGCGGGTCGGTGGCGGGCTGGAGCCGGCGTCTTGGCGCGCTGATCATTGACTGGATTGCCTGCAGCCTGATCACGATCGCGTTCTTCTACCACCCGTCGGCCAGCCACGCGTCGAATGTGTTCGTCGAGCCGAGGCCGTGGACACCGCTGGTA